>NZ_MSJL01000069.1 GCF_001921825.1 Streptococcus acidominimus | reverse complement strand
CAGAATAGTTAAGTGACGATAGCCTAGGAGATACACCTGTACCCATGCCGAACACAGCAGTTAAGCCCTAGAACGCCGGAAGTAGTTGGGGGTTGCCCCCTGTGAGATAGGGTAGTTGCTTAGCTAGAATCCGCCATAGCTCAGTTGGTAGTAGCGCATGACTGTTAATCATGATGTCGTAGGTTCGAGTCCTACTGGCGGAGTAAAGAGAAATCTTTAATCTATGTATGGTCCGTTGGTCAAGGGGTTAAGACACCGCCTTTTCACGGCGGTAACACGGGTTCGAATCCCGTACGGACTATAATGGAGAGAGCATTGGCTCTCTTTTTTTGATTTCTTAAAGTTATATTCCATCCAAGACATATTTTTAGCTAGGTTGAAGATCTTCATGTGTTTATCAAAATAAAAGGATAGTGATGGATAGTTTTGACTTTTAAAGTGTATTGATTGGCTATTCTTCTTATTTATTACTCTGTATCTGAATAAAATCCAGTTGAGAAGCGTTGGGTAAAGTTAAAAATTACTACCAGCAATCAACTCAATAGCGGAATGTGGGATATAGAGAATATTGTTTTAAACATTCTGCATTTACCATTCTTATTGAATATTCTAGAAAAATCAAAATCTGGAACTGGCTAAAGCTGAAACAGTTATGTCCCAAAGGGGGGCACACTTGACACGAGTTTCACCCGTTTTATTTCCCATCTACAACAGTCTATTCCTAGACTGTTGTAGCAAATAGAACTCTGTTCTTTCTTGTTTTTAGGGAACAGGCTAAGAACCTTTTACTCAGCAAGGCGAGTTAACGACGTCAGATTTGGATTTTTGACGAGTATAAATTCGAAAAAAGAAGACAAACTCTTTTTCAAGGGTCTGTCTTCGGCTCAAGATCTAATAGCAACTACCAAGTCTTTGATTTTCGATTTAAAAATGCAATTCATCAGGTAGGACAATGGTTTCCTGCCCTTTTTTGTCAATGACTAATAATTTTCGTGGGTAGAGGGGGTCAAAGGGAATTGGTAAGTCAACAGAGAGCGCATTGGTATACAGTTCCTGTGAAAAGGTGACAGTGATCTTTCCCTGATTGTTACTAAGTTGAAATCGGATAATCGATTTCAAGGGGATGACGTGTTTGAGGTAGTTATCGATGATGTACCAGATGCTGTCTATGACGTTGCCAGGTAGGGAGGTAACGGTACTGAAGCTGGCATATCGTCCAGTTGTATTTGTAAATGCCATAATAGTTCCTTTTTATTCGTAAGAAAAAAGCCTGAAAATCAGGTTTTTCTGGATGCAACTTTACCGATTTCGTAGTTCTAAATATCGTTTGTACCAAATGTTGACATAGGCTTGAGAGAAGGGACCGCGTTTATTGTTGATCCAGTCCACGAGGATTTTGACATTTTCCTTGAGAATGAAGTCAATATCAGCTGGATAGTTCATCTGTCTGCGGTGCCGTTCATACTCATCAACGTCTAACAAGCGTTTTTCTCCATCAACGAAAACTTTGACATCAAGGTCATAGTCAATGTATTTGAGAGCTTCATTATCAAGAACAAAGGGGCTTGCGAGGTTACAGTAATAGGAGACACCATTTTCACGAATCATGGCAATGATATTAAACCAATATTTCTTGTGAAAATAGACAATAGCAGGTTCTCTAGTGACCCAACGTCTACCATCATTTTCGGTGACCAAGGTATGATTGTTAACACCGATGATAGCATTTTCTGTTGTTTTTAGTACCATGGTATCGCGCCAGGTGCGGTGCAATAAGCCATCATGTTTATAACTCTGAATTGTAATAAAGTCGCCTTCTTTTGGTAATTTCACGTGGTTACCAACTTTCTACAATTTAAGTTTAATCCTATTCATTATACCATAACTTTTAAAGAATAGGAAAAATTTTTGCTGCCACTATTGCTTTGTTCGGAAATGAAGATTAGAGATAGTCCCGTAGTGTGCTTTTTATTTGTTGGTAATCGTAGCCTTTGCGCATGAGCGCCTGAATCAAGCGTTGCTGCAATGCGTAGCCGTCGTATTTTCGACTATACTTGCGGTACTGCTTGTCCAACTCTTTTTCAAGCAGTTGCTCCTCTATGACTTCATTTGCTTCTAGTTCAAGACCTTGGACGGCGGTCTGGGCTTGGGAGTAGGAAAAACCTTTGTGTAGTAAGGTTTGAAGCAATTTATCTTCTAAGGCTCTATGGGGGAGCTTATGGGAATATACTTTGGCAAGTTTTTTGGAAATGCGCTCTGCAATGGGGGTAAAATCAATCTTTTGGAGTTCTTCTTCAATGAGAGAAGTAGGAATGCCCTTTTGAGAGAGTTTCTGTTTGAGACTTTGAGCCCCCTTGTCTCCGGATAGTTGATTTTGGTAGAGAAAGGTTTCGACATATTTTCGGTCATTGATCCAATTATCTACTTCAAGTTGCTTAAGGATTTGAGGAATAATGGACGGATTGATGTCGTGTTTTTCAAGATAGTCTTGAACTTCTTTCCGGGTTCGTTGCTTGAAAGAGAGATGGTAGAGGGCAAGGTTCTTGCCGTAGGATAGTTGGGCAAAGGTTTGTATATCCGCCAATTCTTCTGGCGTAATGTCCTTGTCTTTACTGAGCATGAAGCGGACGATGGTATCTTCGGTAATATAGAGTTGCTCATGACTATCCAGCTCTAGCAGATAGAGTCGCTTTTTCTTTTCAAGTTTTGTAATTTTCATTCTTTCATTATACACGAAATTTCGGTAAAATAGTATTATGAGTATACAAGTAAAACAACGGATTGCCTTAAAGATTAAACGAATGGGGATCAATGGTGAGGGGATTGGCTTTTTTCAAAAGACCTTGGTCTTTGTACCTGGAGCCTTAAAGGGGGAAGAGGTCTACTGCCAGGTGACAGCTGTTAAGCGAAATTTTATCGAGGCACGCTTGCTCAAGGTGAATCGAGCGTCCAAGTTTCGGGTCGAACCAGCCTGTCCTTTATACCAAGCTTGTGGTGGTTGTCAAATCATGCACTTGCGATATGATCGGCAGTTGGATTTCAAGACAGACTTGTTGCGGCAAGCCTTGAAAAAATTTCAACCATCAGGTTTTGAAAACTATGAGATTCGTCCAACCCTTGGTATGAAAGAGCCTAGCTATTATCGAGCGAAATTGCAGTTCCAGACTCGTCTGATGAAAGGAAGCGTTCAGGCAGGGCTGTATGCCGAGCACTCTCATCGCTTGATTGCCATTCAGGACTGCTTGGTGCAGGATAAAATGACCCAAAAGGTCATCAATCAGGTAGCTGCCTTGTTAACCAAGCATCGGATTCCGATTTACGATGAGCGACGTAACGGAGGGATTCGGACAGTGATGGTGCGCCGGGCTCGGGAGACTGGGCAGATTCAGTTGATTTTTGTGACTTCTAGACAGGTCAATCTGACCCGTCTGATAGAAGAATTGGTCGGACAATTTCCAGAGATTGTGACGATCGCCGTTAATTGGCATAGCAAAAAGTCTAGTGAGATTTATGGAGAAAAGACGGAAATTATTTGGGGGCAAGAGGCGATTGAGGAGGCTGTGCTAGGTTATGAGTTTGCCTTGTCACCGCGTGCTTTTTACCAGTTGAATCCAGAGCAGACACAGGTCTTGTATGGTGAAGCTGTCAAGGCACTGGATATTCAAGGGCATGAGCAGTTGATAGATGCCTATTGTGGGGTTGGAACGATTGGTTTTGCTGTTGCTAAGCAAGTAAAATCGCTGCGAGGAATGGATAGTATTCCAGAGGCAATCGAGGATGCAAAGCGCAATGCAGCAGCACTGGGATTAGATAATACGCACTATGAAGTGGGTTTGGCAGAAGAGATTATCCCACGTTGGTATCAGGACGGTTACAGGGCGGATGCCTTGATTGTCGATCCGCCACGGACAGGGCTTGATGAGCAATTGCTTGCGACCATTATTCGGTATCAACCAGAAAAAATGGTCTATGTGTCCTGCAATGTCTCCACCTTGGCTCGAGATCTGGTGCGGCTGGCTAAGGTCTATCATATCGACTATATCCAGTCGGTAGACATGTTTCCCCATACTGCAAGGACTGAGGCGGTGGTGAAGCTACGCCGTAAGGAGTGAGGCGGGAAAGAGCTAAAATGAAAAAGAGTTGGATTTTCTAGGTTTGGACTGAAACGGTCTATTCCAAGATTATTTCACTCCCAGCTGCATGGCTGCAAACAGCTTGTTGAAGGTGCGAGCCTAGGTAGGACCCCAGAAGTAGAAAAAGAGATTGACAGCAACTACAATCTCAATGTTTAACATAAGCGAGAACATGGTAGCGTGTCCTCGCTTTTTTTGCAGAGTTCTAAGCGTAGGGATTCGGAGTACGGGTTACCGTTGGTTAATCTTTAGTTTTATTGACAACAAGAATCAAGCATAAGAAAAGCGCACCTTTGTAAGATGCGGCTATTTGAAGCATTTTATACTCTCACATTATTGTTAATCGTTAAGAATTGGAAGCTCCGCTGCGGTTGTGTTATAATGGAAAAATGATTTTTATAGTCATTTAGTTTATATTTTTATTACTTCGTTAACTCGTCTTGCTGTACCCCAGTACTACCTGCGACTCGTTGCCTAGTACTAAAAATAAACTAAACGGCTATAAAGCGTAGTAGAGGAGGCTATAATGAAAAAGCTACAATTGACGGGCTTTCAACTAAAGTTTATTGCTCTTGTGGGGATGGTGATTGATCATGTGAACACTCATTTTGGGCATCAACTCGGTTTTCCAATCTGGGTATCTTGGATTGGACGATTCGTCGCTCCGGTATTCTTGTATTTGCTGGCAGAAGGTTTTATCCACACTTCTAATCGAAAGAGCTACTTTAGACGCTTATATATGGGCGCCTTTGTCATGTTCTTACTGAATCTTGTCAAGAATATCGTCACAGGGCACTACTATCACCCCTTGACCCAGGAATTTGACGCCTTTTTGTTGGTGGATGGCAATAATATTTTTCTAACCCTAACCTGCTTTTTCCTTATCTTTTCACTTGTTGAACGTATCAAAACCAATGAGAAAGATAGGTGGAAGAATATTCTACTTCTCCTCCCAATGATACTGGTGACCTGTCTAACGGAAGGTGGCTTGTACCTTTTACCTCTCGGGCTTGTACTAGCCTGGTTTCCTCATTCTAAAAAAGCAGCTGCTTGGACACTTGCGATCACCTCTCTTTTATTGGCTGTAAAAGCAATTGTTAGTTACTACTCTCTTGGTGATACTTATGCTAGTCTCTATCACTATTTGGGATTCAATAATCAGTTTATGCAGTGGGTAGCGATTCCGCTTATTTTGACGTATAATGGTCAACGAGGTGGCAGTGGCAAAGCTTGGGAAAAAGACCTATTTTATATTGTGTATCCTCTACATCTTATGCTTATTTATATTGTTGAATTATTTATCAATTGACATCTGATTGCTAGCAGAAGCTTAGATAATGATGCGGAATACAATATTTCAAACATGCCCGTAAGTCCTTAGGCGAAAGAATATCTGTTAGGGAGTGAGGTTCAATCGTGTTCTTGAAGTATCGATTGTCCTTGCTCCTCTATTTGATTTTGGTACCAGTCGAGAGGGGTGGCAGTTTTTTTCAACTTGCATTTGGCGAGAAAATAGCCTATACTTAAAGTGGTTATAACCGATGAAGGAGTGAATACCATGGCCGATATATCTAGCACAAAGCCTCTTTATCTTCAATTAGTAGAGATACTTGAGACAGAGATTCGAGAAAAGATGGCGGCAAATGAAAAATTACTTTCAGAAAGAGAATTGACACAGGTGTACAGTGTTAGCCGCATTACTGTCCGCTTGGCCTTGCAAGAACTAGAAAAAAGAGGCTTGGTTTATAAGGTTCATGGAAAGGGGACCTTTGTGTCAGAGGTGGGGCACCAAGCAGTTGATTTATCGATGACCTATAGTTTTACGGAACAGATGCGTAGGGTTGGTCGTGTTCCAAAGACCCAGATTTTATCTTTCGAGCGGATTCAGGCAACAGACTATTTGGCACAACACCTCCAAGTTGCGATTGGAGATCCCATTTTTGAATTGGAGCGTCTACGGCTAGCAGACGGGATTCCAATGATGTTAGAGCGAACCTATGTACCCGCCTTGCTCTTTGATTCCTTATCTGAAAAGGAGTTGCAGACAAGACCCTTATATGAAATTTTTGCAGAAGATTACGGTCAGGTCATTCGTTTGGCAGATGAGGAATTTTATGCCAGTATTGCGCTTGAAAATGAAGCCAACCTCCTCGATATTCACAATGGAGATGCGGTCTTGCACCTGATCCGTAAGACCTACAATGACAAAAATCGGATTATTGAATATACCTTTAGTATTGCACGTGCTGACCAATTCCGCTATAAGATTAGCCACACACGTGGAGAATAATATGTTATAGTCGTTCAGTTTTACTTTTATGACTTCATTAGCTCATCTTTAGACAATTTTCTTCAACCTTTTTTATTTTAAATCAAACGCAAAAAACTCTTAGAATGTTCACTGAACTGCTCCCTGTCAAGTAGACAGTCAAATAATAAAAGATATTAAGCAACCTGATTCCTGAATTCCCAAGGGGTCAGGTTGTTTAATTTAGCTTGATAACGTTGTGTATTGTAAAACTGGATATAGCTTTCCACATCTGCGACTAGCTCCTCGTAAGTCTTGTATTTCTTGAGATGATAAGACTCTGTCTTGAAATGCCCAAAGAAACTTTCAATTGGTGCATTGTCGATACATTTCCCAACTCGTGACATGGATAGAGTGATGCCAGCCTGTGTTGTAAAAT
>NZ_MSJL01000068.1 GCF_001921825.1 Streptococcus acidominimus | reverse complement strand
TTGATGATCGACCTGATATTGTTTACTGAGTTGGGTAAGTGACTGTTCTTGGTTAAGGAATAAGCAAACAATTTCTAACTTTTCTTCTACTGATTTTGGACTTCTTTTGGACATGTGAAAACTCCCCATATAGTGTCTAGTGAATTTTTGTTTTTTCACTGTCCACTATATGGGGAGTATATCATAGGTAATCTTAGCGCGTTTTGCATTTGCTTTGATATAGGCTTCTACAAAGGTACGAAGCTCTGCCTCGGATGGCTGGTAGTTGGTAAATTCACGGCCGAATTTATCGATAAAGGTTTTTGTAAACTCGCTTCGTTCTTTTTCTAGATCATTTGCCAATGTCAATCCAGATTCAGATTCTTTCTCTGCATCTTTCTTTTCTTTTTTATCTTTCTCATCAGAAGAGACCAGAGAAACGATCTTAGCTTCGGATGGCTTAGCGCTTACATTGGTAGTACCGCCCGTTGCTTCTCCGTTTAAAAATACATTTGTAATGTATTCTTTGGTGAGATCAACAATCTTCTCTTTTTCATCAGGATATTTAGAAGGATCAACCTTGATTTTTACATCTTTGACATCTCTCTTTTCAAAAATGAGCGGAGAGTAGTGCAATTCATAACTTTCATCCTTAGAATCGACTTCAAAAACAACGTAACCTGTTGTTGTCTTTCCTTCTGCTAAACTTTCAAAGCCAATCATTTTAAACTTATCATTGGAATCGTAAACGTTTAGTGAGTCTGTTTTTTCATCATCAGAGTTATAGAGCGTTATATCACTGTTTGAAATTTCTAATTTTTTATTACCGGTGTTTTTTATCTCAAGCTTCAGGGCTAGATAGTTCCCCTCAGGAGACTCATCAGGCGGGAGGATATACATCCCCTCTTTCACTCGCAGTTCAACGTCACCATTACCAGCAGACTTGCCATCGGCAGATTGTTTACTACCTGAGCCACAGGCTACCAGTATCGATGCAGTTAAAACTAACGACATATAGGCAAAGATCTTTTTCATTTGTAATCTCCTTTACTTTTTCTATTTATATTTTATTATATTTCTCACCGTTCGTCAATGTAAAATTGGAAACCCTCACAAGACAACGGAAAGGAAGTGAGTTTTGCTTCCCGCCTTTCAAGGAAAATCGTCGTACCGAAGCTCATTCATACATAATAAATCAATAGTAATTTGATTGGATTTATCCTTTTGAGGGTATAATACTTAAAGTATTTAGGAGGAAAATTTGGATTTTTGGAGGTTTTTTACAAAAAAATGTTCAATATTTGTTGAAATGACCTGTATAAGTAAGTAGTTTATTGGCTTTTTTGAAAAATATGGTATAATGGAAGTAATTTTGAAAGATGGGGTTAGATTTTGAAGAAAACGTATCGTGTGAAGCGTGAACGTGATTTTAACGATATTTTTACACAGGGCAAAAATATAGCCAACCGGAGGTTTGTCATCTATCGGTTGACCAAAGAACAGATGCATTTTCGTGTAGGTTTATCGGTTAGTAAAAAATTGGGAAATGCCGTGATGCGCAATAGGATTAAACGTAGAATTCGGCATGTTCTGATGGAATGTGCTCCTTATCTAGCAACGGATGATTTTGTGGTCATTGCTCGGAAAGGGGTCGAGGAGCTATCCTATCAAGAAATCAAACAAAATCTTCTACATGTTTTAAAACTAGCTAAATTATACAAGGAAGGTGTTCCTTTTGAAAAAGAAAGTTAAATGGGCTAGTCTGCTCACTTTATCCCTGCTCTTGCTCACGGCCTGTGCTAGGGGAGATGTGACCAGCCAATCGACCGATGCTTGGGAACGATTGATTTATTGGTTTGCAAGTATCATTAAATTATTGTCTATCAATGGACAGTTGGGGATAGGGATTATCCTCTTTACCCTCTTAGTCCGTACATTGCTCTTGCCGCTGTTCCAGTTGCAGATGACTTCTTCGCGGAAAATGCAAGAATTGCAGCCACAATTGCGAGCCTTACAAGAGCAGTATTCAGGAAAAGATTTGGAGAGCAGGCAGTTGCTGACAGAAGCCACACGCAAGCTCTACAAGGATAATGACGTTAAGATGTCAGCATCCATGATTCCAGTCTTTATTCAGATGCCAATTTTGTTGGCCCTCTATCAAGCCTTGACGAGAGTACCAGAATTGCGGGTTGGGCATTTCCTTTGGCTAAATCTAGGGGAGACAGATCCTTATTATATCTTACCTATTCTAGCCACTGGTTTCACATTTTTGAGCATGTGGTTGAGCAATAAGGCTGCACTAGAGCGAAACGGTGCTATGACAGCCATGATGGTTGCGATGCCGCTTATGATTTTGTTATTTGCTCTTTCGGCAGCAAGTGGGGTGACCCTCTACTGGACCGTATCAAACGCCTATCAAGTCTTCCAAATTTTAGCCTTGAACAATCCTTTTAAAATCATTGCGGAGCGTCAAGCTAAGATAGAGGAAGAGCGGGAGCGTCGGGCAAGAATCAGAAAAGCTCAGAAAAAGGCTCGGAAAAAGAAATAGGATATTAGGAGATAAAAGATGAAGTTTACAGGATCAACAGTAGAAGAAGCAATCCAGAATGGACTGGTAGAATTAAATATTCCTCGTAAGAGAGCACATATCACAGTGCTTGCACGTGAGAAAAAAGGATTCTTAGGATTCGGTAAAAAGCCTGCTCAAGTGGATATTGATGTTATTGATGAAACAACGGTTGTAAAAGCCAATCAAAAAGCGGTGCGCGGTGTTCCGAATGAAGTGAATAGCCTTAATGAACCTGTTCAAAGTGTTTCTGAAGCAACGATTGACCTTGGAAAGGTTGTTGCGGCAGTCAAAGAATTTGAAAAAACTGGTCAGCAATTAGAGGATACGGTGAAAGCTAAAATCTTGAAAAACAAGAAAGATGCAAAGACCATTTTAGCTGAGACAGGCCGGATCGAAATTATTAAAGATGAAGATCTTGCAGCAGACACCGATCTTGGAGGAGCTAAGGCAGGATCGTTTGAAGATTTAAACATTAAGATTGCGCAACACTACGACATTGGTCAAGTGGTGACAGAAGTATCTGCCTATATTCAAGAGATCTTAGATGATATGGATGTGGAAGCTCGGATTGAAACAACCCATAATCGCCGTACCATCAATCTTCAAGTGGATACTGATGAACCAGGGCGCGTCATCGGCTATCATGGTAAGGTCTTGAAATCCTTGCAACTGTTAGCTCAAAATTTCCTTTACAATCGTTATGAGCGTAATTTTTATGTGACCATCAATGTCAATGACTACGTGGAGCACCGTGCGGAAGTCTTACAAGGTTACGCCCAAAAGCTTGCTGAACGAGTACTTGAGGAGCAAGAAGCCTATCATACTGACCCAATGTCTAGCAGTGAACGTAAAATTATCCACCGGATCATTTCAAAAATGGACGGCTTGACTAGCTATTCAGAAGGCAGTGAGCCAAACCGTTATGTGGTGGTTGATATTGAAGGAAAAAATGACTGATGCATACAAGCATTGACAATACTGCACTTTAAAGGAGTAGGCCTTGGGGCTTACTCCTTTATTTTGAGGTCTGGGTGTAGATATAGTCATTTATACTCGTCAAAAATCAAAATCTGACGTCGTTAACTCATCTTGACTTTTAAAGAGTATGAGTAGGCTGGGGAAGCATTTCTCTGGTCTTTTCTTGAAAATGTCCCCGATTTCCTGTTGTTTTTTCATAAAATCTAGTAAATGCTTGAAATTTAGGAAGTTTTTAGAGGTCCCCTTTATAAGTTGCAGTTAATTGATGAGGATACCAGTTTTGTTTTTTCTAATTCAGAAAAATTTACAAGTAAGGATCTTGCTCATTATTACGGTTCTTTTCTTTCGGATGTTGCAACAGTTATTTGTATTCAGCGTGAAGTAAAAAGGAAAGCCTCGCCACTATTATTTAGCACCGCTAGTCTTCAGGGCTACATGAGTCGATATTTTAGTTGGTCGCCAGATTATACTTTAGAAGTCGCAAAGAGGCTGTATCAAAAAGAATTTTTGACTTATCCTCGAACTGCTTACAATATCATTACAGAATACGAGTTTGCTTATCTGAATCGTCCAGAGTATATATATCAATTAGTTCAGTTAATTGGTTTAAAAGATTTTCAAAAAGTAAAAGAGGAGGTGACAGAGCGATATGTTGATACCGATAAAACTGGAGAACACCATGCGATTATTCCAACAGATACAATCGACATTTCTGCTTATTCACGATTAGTTCGAGATGAGAGATTACTTTATAAGGTAGTGGCGAAACGAACCCTCCTTATGTTTGAAGCAGATTATCAGTATCAATCAACTAAGATTGTTATTGATAATAATGGTCAAGAATTTCTAACCAAGCAGACTAATGTATTAAATAGTGGTTGGAAAAAATTTTCTTCTCGTAGCATGCAAGAAAAGTATCTCCCAGATTATCAGGAAGGGGAGAGCGTCTTACTTTCTCAAACGGTTTTCAAGGATAAAACAAAGGCTCCCAAACGACTAACTGAGGCTGATCTTGTAGAAGATGTATTGGAGAAAAAAGGACTAGGGACACCTGCTACTCGAGCCAGTATTCTCAAAACTATTTTAGAGAGAGGCTACGTGAAGAAAGAGAAGAAGACGGGACAGCTCCATCCCTTGGAACGTGGTAGACTTCTTATTTCCTATTTAGAAGATTTAGGTATTGATTACATTCATCCAGAAACAACCCGTATTTGGGAAGAAGAGCTGGAAAAAATTGGACAAGGTCTATTACAGGAGGGGAACACTCTGAGGTTTGTGCATACAATGTATGCCTCTGTGCTGTATGAACAATGTATGCACAAGCAAAAAATCAAAAGATTGGAGCCAGCTATGTCAAGAAGTAAAGAAAAGCGAAAAATTTTTCGATTGAGTTATGAGGAAGAAAAACAAATTAAACGGGTGATGGAATCTGAGGGAGAAACAAATTTTTCAGATTTTGTTCGTAGAAAAATTCTTGTGGACGGTATCGGGAAAAACAGTTATTTCAATGAGCAGGCATTTATTGAAACCATTGTGCATCGTCTTTCTCTGCAAACACAAATACAGTCTGTTGAAAAAATTTATGAACGAGTGTTGGAGGTTTCTGTTTTGTCTCAGAAAAAACAAACTGTTTCTCCTCAGGACTTTGATATTCTTCTGAATTGTGTGAGGAAATTATTGGAAGAGATTGACCGAGTTATTCCTCTCAGTCAGGATTTTAAAAATAGATACATGGAGTAGAAATGAACAATAGATACCGCACTAATTTACGAATGGTTTATCTTAGTGATAGCGAAAATCAACAACTAATAAGTCGAATGCGTGAGATGGGGAGTCGTACTTTTTCAGAATATGCTCGTTGGGCATTACTTTACCCAGAGCGGTCAATTGTAAAAATAGATACCTCTGGTTATGAAGAGTTGATGAGGGAACTAACTCGTATTGGAAATAATATCAATCAGTTGGCTAGATTGTCTCATCAGGAACAACAGGTTTCTTCGTTCACTGTTGAGCAATTGAATGAAAGTTTTGAACAGCTATTGTTAGAAATAAAAGTGGAATTTTCAGCTTCAGTTAAAAAAGTGGAGGAACATTATGGTCGTTACTAAACATTTTGCGATTCATGGTGCAAATGAACGAACCAAAAAAATAAAATACGTTATTCGTCCTGATAAAACAAATGGGATGACCTTGGTATCAGATTATGGAATTGACAATTATTTGGATTGGCCAATCTATGAAGATCTAGTGAAGATGTATAAATACAATTTTGAAATCAATGACAAGTTGTATGAAAAAAGAAATGATCGTCTTCAGTTGAAACAACAAAGCATCTCTATGCACCATTTGATTCAATCTTTCTCGCCTGATGACAGACTTACTCCTGAAGAGATCAATCGGATTGGATATGAGACTTTTAAAGAACTAACAGGAGGTCGGTTTCGGTTTATTGTGGCCACGCATGTCGATAAGGAACATATCCATAATCATATTTTGATTAACGCTATTGATATGAATTCAGATAAAAAATTGAAATGGGATTATAGTGTTGAACGCAATATGCGGATGATTTCAGACCGAATTTCCAAAATGGCAGGCGCAAAAATTATTGAAAATCCTGAGCGTTTTTCTTATACCAAGTATCAAACCTATAAACAATCCAGCCATCGATATGAACTGAAACAGCGTCTCAATTTTTTATTGCGACACTCGGATAATTTTAAAGATTTCAAAGAAAAGGCACAAGAGTTACATGTGCAGATTGATTTTTCAAAAAAGCATAGTCGATTTTTTATGCCCGATAGGGAAATGAAAAAAGTGATTCGTGGAGATAATTTGAATAGACGTCTTCTATATGATTTTGATTTTTTTGCCAAATATTTCTCTGGGCGACAAATTAAGCGCAAGATTGAATTTCTATTGGAACACTCTAGGGACTTGTCTGATTTTTTATTGAAAGCAGAGCAATTAGGAGTGCAAATCCACCTCAAAAAGAAAAATGTGGATTTTACAATTGGTACAGGGAAGTCTGCGGTTACGTTAAATAATCATGACTTGAGTAAAAAGATTTCCTATAACCGTGCTTATTTTGAAGATTATTTTGATACGGTAAAAGTAAAATCAGAAGCTGTTTTAGATGGTCAGCAGTTAATTGATGCTTATCAAGAGTTTGAGAGCCAGCAAAAGAGTCAGGTTACTGTTGAAGACATTAGGGAGAGTTATAAGCTATCTCGGGAAGAAAAAGAGAACCAAGCTACCTTTGAATTGGTATTGGAAGATTGGCAAATTGAAAAGGGGACCTCTAAAAACTTCCTAAATTTCCCCAAAATGAGATAATTGGGGAATAAAAAGTAATGAGGAGATCTGTCATGCATTTATTCACAGACGATGAAAAAATCTTGTCAAAACTATCAGAGAAAGGCAATCCCTTAGAACGTTTGGATGCCGTTATGGATTGGAATATCTTTCTTCCTTTGTTGTCAGAGTTATTCAGTCGTAAAGATAAAGTCATCAGTCGTGGCGGTCGTCCTCACCTAGACTATC
>NZ_MSJL01000067.1 GCF_001921825.1 Streptococcus acidominimus | reverse complement strand
TTGCGTGGACGACCTCCTTGACGATGTTGACGTTGGTAAGCTACATTGAGACAGGTAAGCATTTCTTGAAAGGTCTCTTTTTGAACACCTATGAGAAGTTTGAAGTTCTCTGAACTGAGTTTTTGAGCTTTTTCATACATTGTTTCCATACAAATAGTATATCACATTTGGTTACCGAACAAGTCTAATGTTCTTTCCGCTCGTTTGGGTTGTGAATATTATTTACTCCATGATTGTAAGCAGAGCTTATCATTCAGCAGCAACAAACGATAAATCAAATGAATATCGAAGTAAAGGACAAGCTCTTTTACGAGACCCACAGTTTTTGCAGTCTAAGAGTATTATTCCTTCAAATTATTTTAATATTGATGATTTGTATTTGCTGTATGCGTATTTAGAAAATTATCGAGCAGATAATTTTAAGGAGGCAGCTAATCTATTAGCGGAAGAAAGACATCGTCATAATGTTGAATATAGTCAACAAGTCATGCAACAGTCACTGGAGAGTATAAAAGGCAATCTCCAATATCAGTCTGTTATCCAAACCATTCAGTTGTTAGAGACTAAGAATATGAATTCAAAATTAGATTCTATTGGTTCGCAAATGAGTGGGATACAGGGAACGCTTTCAGGTATTTTTAGGAGAATGAGAGAATAATACTTAGCAAACATCAAACTCAAACAAAGATATAGGGCGTTTGATACGAGTACACTTGTTTTATCTCCCATTTTCCGTAGTCGATTCCTAGATTATGGAAGCAGGAAAAACAGCTATATCTGTAACCACTTAAAACCATACAGTTGTAACAAAATGGAGAGGCGAAGTGGGCTGTATTAGAATGATGAGGAGTAGGTTGGGACTTGAGCCCAGCCTCTTTTCTTTTTGGAACATCTGGTTGGAGTTTTGATATTTCGATTAAATGAAATGAAAATACTTGACATTTTTTATTTTTATGATAAACTTAACAAGTTAATTAAATGGTTAAGGAGCGGTGTAGAAAATGAAACAATTGGCTCATCAGATTGATCGCAGTTTACATGAGATTATATTGAGTTCGGAGAATCAGTTGGAGATTTTGGTAGGGAACTGTCAGAGCGAGGTGCCTTTGACCAACACTCAGGAGCATATTTTGATGTTAATTGAACATAATGCTTTTACGAACAAGGAGATTGCAAAGCAATTAAATGTGAGTCAGGCTGCGATTACAAAGGCGATTAAGGCTCTGATTGCCCAAGATTTACTGGTGGCGGTTCGGGATAGTCGTGATGCTCGGATTGTACGGTACAGTCTGACCGACTTAGCAAAGCCGATTGCTGATGAACATACCCACCACCATGCGCATACGCTTGCTTCTTATGAGGAATTGATTGACAACTATTCAGAAGATGAGCAAGCCATCATTAGTCGTTTTTTGACAGATTTAGTAAAGAAGATTCGGAAGGAAGTATGAGATATATTACAGTAGAAGATCTATCATTTGTATATGATCAGGAACCTGTTTTGGAACACATTTACTACCATTTGGATAGCGGAGAGTTCGTGACTTTAACAGGTGAAAATGGGGCAGCAAAGACTACCCTGATTAAGGCGACGTTGGGGATTTTAAAGCCCAAGAAAGGGAAAGTGACCATTTCAGAGACCAGTGTCAGTGGGAAAAAGTTGAGAATGGCTTATTTGCCTCAGCAGATCGCGAGTTTTAATGCTGGTTTTCCCAGCACGGTCTATGAATTTGTGAAGTCTGGACGCTATCCGCGTCAGGGCTGGTTTCGTCGGTTGACAAGCCATGATGAGGAGCATATTCGGATAAGTTTAGAATCAGTTGGCATGTGGGAGCATAAGGATAAGCGCTTGGGCTCTTTGAGTGGTGGTCAGAAGCAACGAGCAGTGATTGCACGAATGTTTGCTTCGGATCCTGATATTTTTATCTTAGATGAGCCGACTACGGGGATGGATAGCGGGACCAAGTCTGCTTTTTATGAGTTGATGCACCATAGTGCGAAAAGGCATGGCAAGTCAATTTTGATGATTACGCATGATGCGGATGAATTGCGTGACTATGCAGATCGAAATATTTATTTGGTGCGCGATCAGTCGTCTCCTTGGCGTTGTTTCAATGTTCATGACAAGGATGAGGAGGTGCCGCATGCTTAGTGTCCTTGATTTTTCGATTTTCCATTACGAATTTATGCAGCGCGCTTTTCTTGCGATTATTGCTATGAGCTTGTTTTCCCCGATATTGGGCATTTTCCTTATTTTGCGCCGGCAAAGTCTAATGAGTGATACCCTTAGTCACGTATCCTTAGCAGGTGTGGCGTTTGGACTTGTTCTGGGGATTTCACCGACACTTTCTACGATGTTAGTCGTCATTGTTGCCGCAATCTTTTTGGAATATCTGCGGGTCTTGTATCGGAATTTTATGGAGATTGGAACGGCTATTCTGATGTCAATGGGGTTAGCGGTGTCCTTGATTGTTATGAGTCGCTCGAGTGGTAAGAGTAGTTTGAGCTTAGAGCAGTATTTATTCGGTTCTATTGTGACGATTCGTCAGGAGCAGGTGATTGCCTTGTTTGCGCTTGCAGCGGTGGTCTTGCTCTTAACCATGCTCTTTCTGCGTCCAATGTACATTTTGACCTTTGACGAGGATACGGCTTTTGTGGACGGTTTGCCTGTCCGTGCCATGTCAATTGCCTTTAATGTGCTGACGGGCGTGGCGATTGCGCTCATGATTCCAGCAGCAGGAGCTTTATTGGTATCAACGATTATGGTGCTGCCTGCTTCGATTGCACTTCGCTTAGGAAAAAGTTTTAAAATGGTGATCGTTGCCGGCATGGTGATTGGCTTTATCGGGATGCTTTCGGGACTGTTTCTGTCTTATTATGCAGAGACGCCTGCTAGTGCAAGTATTACCTTGATTTTTATCGGTCTGTTCTTACTGGTCAATTTGACCCATAAATTAAAGAAATAGGAGAAAGTATGAAAAAAGTTTTAGCATGTCTATTAGGACTTAGTGTCTTTTTGTTGGTGGCTTGTGGTTTGCAGACGCCATCGACAAAGAAGGATATTCAGGTTGTGACGACCTTTTATCCGGTCTATGAATTTACCAAGCAAGTGGTGGGAGAGGAAGCAGATGTTTCGCTACTGGTGAAAGCAGGGACAGAGCCTCATGATTTTGAGCCTTCGGCGAAGAATATTGCAGAGATTCAGGAGGCAGATGTCTTTGTCTATGAAAATGAAAATATGGAAACTTGGGTAACAGATGTTTTGAAATCTGTTGATACTAAGAAAGTCAATGTCATCAAGGCAACAGAAGGGATGCTACTCTTGCCGGGCGGTGAAGAGGCGGATCACGAACATGATGAGGACGGACACCATCATGACTATGATCCTCACGTTTGGCTCTCGCCAGAGCGTGCGATTTCCTTGGTAAAGACAATCCGTGATAGCTTGATTGCCAAGTATCCAGAGAAAAAAGAGGTATTTGAAAAGAATGCTGCTACTTATCTTGGGAAGTTGGAAGCCTTGCATGCGGACTATCAGACGACCTTATCTGCCGCAAAACAAAAATACTTTGTAACTCAACATACGGCATTTGCTTATTTAGCCTTGGATTATGGCTTGAAACAGGTATCTATTACAGGAGTATCTGCGGATCAGGAACCAACTCCTTCTCGCTTAGCAGCCTTAACCAAGTATATCAAACAATATGGAATCAAGTATATTTACTTTGAAGAAAATGCTTCAAAGGCAGTAGCGGAAACCCTGTCAAAAGAGACAGGTGTGGAATTGGCTGTTTTGAATCCGCTAGAAAGTCTGACGGATGAGGCTGTAAAAGACGGGGCAGATTACATTTCAGTGATGAAAGAGAACCTAAAAGCTTTGGAAAAGACAACGAGCCAAGCTGGGTCAGAGATTTTACCAGAAGAGGGAGCTGAGACAGCTAAGACGGTCTATGCAGGTTATTTTGAAGATAGTTCAGTTAAAGATCGAACATTATCCGATTATGCGGGAGAATGGCAGTCGGTCTATCCTTACTTGCTAGACGGAACTTTGGATCAAGTATTTGATTACAAGGCCAAGTTGAGCGGTCAAATGACGGCTGACGAATACAAGGCCTACTATGACAAAGGGTATCAGACGGATGTCGAACATATCAATATTACTAATGATAGCATGGAGTTCGTTGTCAAGGGTCAGGCTGAAAAATATCGCTACAAGTATGTTGGCTATCACACTCTGACCTACAAGAAAGGAAATCGTGGGGTGCGCTTTATGTTTGAAGCAACAGACGCCAATGCAGGTCGTTTCAAATATGTGCAGTTTAGTGACCATAATATTGCTCCAACAAAAACAGGACACTTCCATATCTTCTTTGGAGGTGAGAGCCAAGAGAAGCTCTTTGAGGAGCTAGAAAATTGGCCAACCTATTATCCAGACGGCTTGACTGGGCTTGAAATCGGTCAAGAAATGTTGGCGCATTGATAAGAGATCAGAGGGGTTGGGACTGGACGTCCCAGCCTTTTATAGTCACTCAGTTTACTTCTATTACTTCGTTACCTCGTCTTGCTGTACTCCAGTATTACCTGCGGCTTTTGATCTTCATTTCCCGCCTCCCCAGTCTCTCCCCAGACTGTTGGAGCGAGTAAGAAACGTAAACCAAACGACTATATACCATGAATATCAAAGGCTATGTTGTCAGAGGGGGGTTAGGCACTTATATCTTACTAGGAAGCTAGCTACGAGCTGTATTGATGTAGAGCAAGGTGAGGCTGATGTGATTTTTGTGAGTATGAGTAGGAATAGTTGACAAAAAATGACTACAATTGTAAACTTTAGAAGAAGGAGGTACTACTATGGAACAGCTAATATCAGCTGCTGAATGGCAGGTGATGCGCGTGATTTGGGCATACCCGGGGTGTACATCTAGCCAGATTATTGCCAGCTTGCAGGAGGGCTTTGAGTGGCAGGCTACAACCATAAAAACGCTCTTAGGGCGCTTGCGAAAAAAGGCTTATCTGGAAATGAAAAAGAAGGGGAGCCGCTATTACTACTATCCTTTAGTGCAAGAAAAAGAGCATGTCCAACGACAGCTTCAGACTTTACTGGATACCATGTGTTCTACCAAGAACGGAGAATTACTTGGACAACTATTGGAAATGGGAAGTTTTTCACGCTCGGATTTGGAGAAATTGCGGGATCAAATCGAGGAGCAGCTACCATTTGCACCTCAACGTTTACAGTGCCATTGTTTGGCTGGTCAATGTACCTGCCATCATCATGAAAGGAGAAGATAACATGCAAACCGTTAAACTCAACAATCTATCGTGTCAAAATTGTGTTAAGCACGTCACCGAGCATTTTAAGTCTATGTCAGGTGTCGCAGAGGTGACCATTGATTTAGACCAACAAGTCGCAACTGTTGAGACCAGTGTTCACCATTCCTTGGAAGACTACCAAGCAAGTCTTGCGGATACGGTCTATGAAGCTGTCGAACTTACCTGATAAAGAAAAGAGCTAGGGACAAAAAGCTTTTCCTTTAAGAAATTCTGTATCAATAAATTCTATCAATTAGCATAACGAACTAAAAAGCGAACAAGCATACATTCTGAATTACAGAAAAGACAACTTGTTCGCTTTTTTATATGATGTTTGACTTTTGGTTCAGTCTCTTCGTTTTAACTGTGCTTTAGTTGTTCGAGAAAAATTTCGAGGGGGAGGGCGCGCTTGGCAACTGCGACTTGTTCCCAGAAGCCATCATCTTTTTGTCTTGGAATGAGGTGGCTGTGGAAATGCGTTCCTGTGTCCATTAGATCCTTATCATTGCGTGCAAGGGTTACCCCGTCAATTGGTAGGGTGTCTTCCATGAGTCTTGTTAGTTTTTGTTCTAATTCTGCCAGTTCATATAGGATTGGTAGGGGCAGTTCAGAAAGACTGGTGAAATGCTCCTTGCTGATGATCAGTAGGTGGCCTGTCTGAATGGGGTCAATGTCCCAAACCAGCTTGAAATGCTCCGTCTGATAGAGGATATTTTCTAGGGCAAGGTCGTGACAAAAGATACAGTGCATGGTTTTATCCTTTCTTTGGTGGAAGGGGGATAGGTGGAGTACGCTTTGGATGAAGCGAGTGCCAGAAGGAAAGAATGAGTGGGAAGGGATTATCAAATGGAACAAAAATTAGGGTACAAGAAGAGTTGGTCTGTTTAGAAGTACCTAACTCTTCTATTATAACATAAATATACTTTTAAAAATAGACTTGTTTTTAAAAATATATGTGTTACAGTAAGGATGTAAAAACGTTGAGATAGTTTGTTAGAAAGGAGCTTTTTGTTAAATCAAGCTATCAGTAAGTCATACTTTGTTTTATTTTTAAGATACGAAAGAAAAGGTGACGTTATGAAATTTAAGAAGAGTATTTCTGCTTGTTTACTTGTTTTGTCTCTGTTTGGAACATTCGTACCAGCTATGGCAATTGGAGCTAATGTAGTATATGCTAATAGTGAGGTGGGTGCTGAATTGCAATCGATCACATTTACATCTGATGATTTCTTGGAAGCTGCTAGAAAAGTTTATAGAGAAGGAAAAATCACGAAAGAGCAATATATGAGAGTTGAATCTATTGCTTTTGAAAGACTTGGTAGGAAAGGGCAGAATAAGACCGTACAGGTCGGTCATTTGTTATATGATTACTACATTGATAACGTGACTTGGACAATGATGGTTTCTCTTGGAGGAGGAGAAGTGGGATTGGTCATTGGTGCTATTCCAGGAATTAACGCTTCGGTTGCTGGTTTAATTAGTTCTGTTGTGGGAGCAGGTTTTTCTACGTATTATGGGGCGGATAAAGGGGTTATTATAAGAATTCAATATATAAGGGGACCTCTAAAAACTTCCTAAATTTCCCCAAAATGAGATAATTGGGGAATAAAAAGTAATGAGGAGATCTGTCATGCATTTATTCACAGACGATGAAAAAATCTTGTCAAAACTATCAGAGAAAGGCAATCCCTTAGAACGTTTGGATGCCGTTATGGATTGGAATATCTTTCTTCCTTTGTTGTCAGAGTTATTCAGTCGTAAAGATAAAGTCATCAGTCGTGGCGGTCGTCCTCACCTAGACTATC
>NZ_MSJL01000066.1 GCF_001921825.1 Streptococcus acidominimus | reverse complement strand
CTATTTTCCTGAACTAAATCCGATTGAAAAAGCATGGGCTAACCTTAAGAAGAAAGTCATGGAGTTACTACCCAAATATAACTCGGTGATAGAATGTCTGAACAATGTTTTTTAAAGTGAAACAACTATACTTCGTTAACTCGTCTTGCTGTACCCCAGTACTATCTGTGACTTTTAACGAAAACTTCCTTTTCTTCATTTCCCCCCTCACACAGTCTCTCCCCAGACTGTTTTGACGAAAACTTCGTTTTCTTTATTTCCCCCCTCACACAGTCTCTCCCCAGACTGTTTGAGCTAGTACTAAAAATAAACTAAACGGCTATACCTGTGGAAGCTAAGAAAGGATAAAAGCATTTATTTTACAGGCGTGTTTTTGATTTTCAAAAGTCATTCATAGAAACGCTTTCCTAAATTTATGATATAATAAATCTATCAAGAAGTGAGGAAGAGAGCATGGAAGTAGTAGATTACAAAAATGTAACAGGTCTGGTGCATTCAACAGAAAGTTTTGGGGCAGTGGATGGACCTGGTATCCGTTTTGTTGTGTTTATGCAGGGCTGCCACATGCGCTGTCAGTATTGCCACAATCCAGATACCTGGGATTTGGTCAATCCTGCTGCGACTGAGCGGACAGCAGAAGATGTCTTAAATGAAGCGATTCGCTACAAGGGATTCTGGGGGAAAGAAGGCGGTATCACCGTATCAGGTGGTGAAGCGACCATTCAGATTGATTTTTTGATTGCCTTGTTTACCCTAGCAAAAGAACAGGGCATCCACACGACCTTGGATACCTGTGCCCTCACTTTCCGCAATACGCCTAGGTATTTAGAGAAATACGCCAAGCTCATGGAAGTGACAGACTTGGTCCTGCTGGACATCAAGGAAATGAATCCTGACCAGCATCGTTTTGTGACAGGACATAGTAATAAAACGATTTTAGAATGTGCCCGTTATCTCTCGGATATTGGCAAACCCGTTTGGATTCGCCATGTACTGGTACCGAATTTAACGGACAGGGATGAAGATTTGGTGGAGCTGGGTCAATTTGTCAAGACCTTGGATAATGTGGAGCGTTTTGAGGTTCTTCCCTACCATAATTTAGGTGAGTTCAAATGGCGGGAATTGGGACGTCCCTATCCTTTAGAAGGCACGAAACCACCTACCAAGGATCGGGTTGAAAATGCTAAACATCTTATGGATACAGAAAGCTATCAGGACTATCTAAACCGTGTGCGGGGAAATGATAAGTGATGAATAATAAAAATCCTTTCAGATGATTTTCTGAAAGGATTTTTTTGTTCATTGGCTCATCTTGAGCGTAGGCATGTATCAAAGGACTGCTCATGATGTCCGAACTAGATGTAACTCGAAAGGCAATTTATACTCGTCGAAAATCAAAATCTGACGTCGTTAACTCGTCTTGCTGAGTAAAAAGCTCCAGTGGAGATTTTTAGCCTGTTCCCTTAAAACAAGAAAGAACAGAGTTCTACCTGTGATTTCATTGCCTAGTCAGGTTTTGATTTTCGTTGAGTATTAGCAATCGGATTGCGAATGCTAGCCTCGCTTAGAAGCTGGCATCATCTATATTGTCCAACCAGTCGCTGGCTGCCTTGGTGGTTGCTGCGAGAGCTCCTTCCTTGAATGGGGATTCAAGATTTGCTGCTGCGACGACTTGAAGGAAGGACTTGGTGCCACCGAGGTCACAGATCCGAAGGTAGTCTTCCCAAGCGGCTTCGTCATGGTCTACCTGCGTACGTTTCCAGAATTGGAGGGCGCAGACTTGGGCGAGAGTATAGTCAATATAATAGAATGGACTTGCAAAGATATGTCCTTGACGATACCAGAAGATACCACGGTTGAGCGCTTCTGATTCGGAGAAATCACGGTCTGGAAGATAGAGTTCCTCTAAACGCTTCCAAGTCGCCTTGCGTTCTGCTGGTGTCATGTTTGGATTTTCGTAAATTTCATGTTGGAAATGATCCACGAGCACTCCGTATGGCAAGAAGAGGAGAGTTCCTGCTAGGTGACCGAACTTGTATTTATCCACTTGGTCTTTAAAGAAGCGTTCCATCCAAGGCCAGGTCATAAATTCCATGGACATGGAATGGATTTCACAAGTCTCATAGGTCGGCCAGATGACTTCAGGACTTGCAATCCAGCGTGAGCGATAGACTTGAAAGGCATGTCCAGCTTCGTGGGTCAAGACATCAATATCTCCGCTGGTTCCATTGAAGTTGGAGAAGATGAACGGACTCTTGTAGTCAGGAATATAGGTACAGTAACCACCGCTATCCTTACCGGGTTTTGCTACTAGGTCAAGCAAGTCATGTTCGACCATAAAGTCGAAAAATTCTCCTGTTTCTGGGGATAATTCCCGATACATTTTTTGAGCCTCGCCGACGATAAATTCAGGATCTCCTTGCGGTCTAGGATTTCCATCTAGAAATTCTAGTGCCAAGTCATAGTGTTTGAGGCTTGGAACTTGGATCCGTTTTGCTTGGCGTTCGCGTAGCTTTTGTACGATTGGCACAACATGCTTGAGAATTTCTTCACGGTAGACTTTGACCATATCGCGGTTGTAATCAAAACGGTTCATTGAGACATAGCCATATTCCACATAGTCTTTAAATCCAAGGGTATGGGCAATCTCGGTTCGTACCTTGACCAATTCATCATAGACACGGTCAAAGTCTGCTTCCTTGCTTGTAAAGTAGGCAGTTGAAGCATCAGATGCAGCCTTACGAACCTCCCGATCGGTTGATTGGGCAAATGGAGCCATTTGAGAAAGGTTATAGGTCTGTCCTTGGAAGTCGATTTTTGCACCAGCAATTAGGTTATTGTATTGGTCAACGAGTTCATTTTCCTTTTGGAAAAGCGGAATTGCTTCAGATGAGAAGATTTTTTGCTTGTTTTCAGCCATCATGAAGAAGGTTTCTGGCAGATAGTCACTCAATTCTGCGCGGTAGGGACAAGCAAGTACCGCTTGGTAATAGACTGTTGTCAACTCTTCAAAGAGGGGTAGGTGCTCATTCCAGAACTTGGTTTCTTCGTTGTAAAAGTCATCGTTCATATCGATAGAATGACGAATGTGCCATAGATTCATTTGGGTATCAATGCTTGAGTTGATAGCTATAATGGCTTTGACAAGCTCGAGTGCTTTTTCTGCTGAATCCGCTGCCTGTAATTGTTGGGTCAAATCAGTCATCTGCTCTTTTACAAGAGCATAGTCGGGACGAGTATAGATATATTCTGTAAATTTCATAGGGGTGTCCTTTCCATTGTTCTATTTACTATCTTACTCTTTTTGAAAACGTTTTGCAAATCAAGAGTGGAGAATGATTTGCAAGTGTCTGAAAATATGCTAAAATAGAATGAATAATGCTTAAAGAGGTAAGATACATGTCTAAATTTTTAGTTTTTGGTCACCAGAATCCTGATACAGATGCGATTGCATCTTCCTATGGTTGGGCGTATTTGGAACGTGAAGCCTTTGGGCGTGACGCAGAAAATGTGGCACTCGGTATGCCGAATGAAGAAACAGCTTTTGCCTTGGAATACTTTGGTGTGGCAGCACCACGTGTGGTAGAATCTGCAAAAGCAGAGGGTGTAGAGCAAGTCATCCTGACAGACCATAATGAGTTTCAACAGTCTATTGCTGATATTCGGGAAGTGGAAGTGGCTGCGGTGATTGACCACCATCGTGTGGCAAATTTTGAGACAGCAAATCCTCTTTACATGCGCTTAGAGCCAGTTGGTTCAGCCTCCTCTATCGTTTACCGTGCTTTCAAGGAAAATGGTCTTACCCCTCCAAAAGAAGTGGCAGGGATGCTCTTGTCTGGTTTGATTTCAGACACGCTTTTACTTAAATCACCGACTACTCATGCCAGTGATCCGCAAGTTGCAGCAGAATTGGCAGAGTTAGCGGGTGTTGATGTGGAAGAATATGGTCTTGCCATGTTGAAAGCCGGAACCAACCTTGCTAGTAAGACAGCAGACGAATTGATCGACATTGATGCCAAAACTTTTGAATTAAATGGAAATGCTGTCCGAGTAGCCCAAGTCAATACGGTCGATATTGCAGAAGTCTTAGAGCGTCAAGCAGAGATCGAAGCAGCGATTGAAAAGGCAAGCGCAGAACATGGCTATTCAGACTTTGTTTTGATGATTACAGACATCATCCACTCCAATTCAGAAATCCTTGCAATAGGTCAAAACATGGATAAGGTTGAAGCAGCCTTTGACTTCGTCCTTGAAAACAACCATGCCTTCCTCGCAGGAGCTGTTTCTCGTAAAAAACAGGTTGTTCCACAATTGACAGAAAGTTTTGGGAACTAATACTCTATAAAAATCAACATCTGGAACTGGCTAAAGCTGAAACAGTTATGTCCCAAAGAGGGGGACACTTGACACGAGTTCCACTCGTTCTATCTCCCACCTCCAACAATCTCTCCCCAGACGGGGTTGACGAAAACTTCGTTTTCTTTATTTCCAACCTTCACCAGTCTATTCCTAGACTGGTGAAGCAAATAGAACTCTGTTCTTTCTTGTTTTAAGGGAACAGGCTAAAAACCTCCACTGGAGCTTTTTACTCAGCAAGGTGAATGAACGACGTCAGAATTTGATTTTTGACGAGTATAAGCTAGCAAATAAAAAGTCCTACTTGGTCGATTAAGTAGGGCTTTTTTGAATATCTGTTTAATTGTATATAGCCGTTTAGTTTATTTTTAGTACTAGGCAACGAGTCGCAGGTAGTACTGGGGTACAGTAAGACGATTTAACGAAGTAATAAAAATATAAACTAAATGACTATAATAGGCTGTTTTTATAGGTTCCATACTTTTATAGTTGATCCGTTTACTTTTTGATTTTTAAAGAGGATAGGCTACTTTTTGCCTAACCTCTTTTTGTATGGTATAATAATCGCATGATTAAAGTGTACCATCCTAGTAAGTTAGCCCGCTCGGTCTTTTTTCAAGACTTGATCCAGTATTTAGACCAGCATGATGATGTGAGCTTGCGGCAGATAAAAAAAGAGTTTGCCTCTGTTTCCAATGTGGATCGGCAATTGGATCGGTTTATTAAAGCGGGATATATCCGTAGGCACAATCGCCGTTATGCTAATAACTTTTCTTGCCTGGCGAACCTAGCAGACTTGTCCCTAGATCAAGAAATCTTTATTGAGACCAATAGTCCTATTTTTGAGGAAGTGGCGCGTGTGACCTTTACCGTAGAAACGAGAAATAGCACCAACAAGGTGGTCATTCAAGAAGAAGTTGATGCTGGTAGGGAGCGCTTGACCTTATCATCCTATTTTTACAAGTTATCTCGGCAGCTTCCTTTATCAGAGGAGCAGGAGGTCTTGTATCAGCTCTTGGGGGATGTCAATCAGGACTATGCCATGAAGTATTTGACGATTTTCTTGTTAAAATTTACACGCAAAGAAAGAGTTCTTCAACGGCGACTAGATATTTTTGTCAAGGCTCTGGAAATCTTGGGGTTTATCAAGAAAGTTGATGAGCAGACCTATGCCTTGACCATGGCTATGGATAAGGAAAATGTGGTGTTTAAAGCCACGAATACTCTTTGAAAATCAGAGGAGCAGTGGAGTAACATGATTCGGGGCTAGACCGTTTCAACCCGAACCTAGAATGTAAGGAGTAAGGAAAAATTCAACTCTTTTTCAATTGATTTTTGACGAGTATAACGATAAAAACTGACAGGATTTCTAGTCCTTGTCAGTTTTCTTTTTGAACCACTCTTCTAGTGCTGCATAGGGTGCTGTCAAGGCTTCTTTCCAGACTTGATAGCGGGTGTCGATGAGACGGCGAAAGAGCGTGTTGAGTATATCTTTTTCTTGCTCTGTCAGATTTTGCTGTTGCTGCATAAGGAGGCTGATTTTTTTCGGAGTGTCAATGGTAAAATCGTTGAGACGTTCGATTCCTGCATCAATGAAGATCCCAAAGAGGAGGTCAAAGAAGTGCTTGAGTTCTTCCTCATTCAGACTAGCTGTCCATGTTTTCAAGGTTTCATCGACTTGGATACTATTTTCTGTCAGGGCAGGTCTTAGCTTGAAATCATGTCCCTCAATCTCCCAAGAAAAGCTGATATGCTGGAGCAAGCCCAAGGCCTTGCTCTCAACAATTTCCGCATGTTCGGGCGTTTCAAGGAGCATACCGACAATCGAATTTTGTGGGATAATAGACTGGATTCGCTCCCTTATCGCATGGTAGCCACTTGATGCAATGACAGATGAGTGAACACCCGGCGAATCATAGGCGATAATCTGGGCAATTCGTTCCTGATCTTCCGCTTTCATCTGACTGCTGGCATAAATTGCGAGGTTGCCACCCTTGGAGTGTCCAGCGACATAGAGCGTCTGATGGGACATGTCCATAATCTTTTTCAAGTAGTTGGTCGCAGATTCTTGGGCAGGGATTTCTACCATATAGGTCATGTGAAAATCCTCTTTCCAGCCGATAATAGTATCGTCCGTTCCTCTGAAGATAGTGACCAGCTTGTCTTGACCAATCTTGTAGGTCATGGCAGCAAATTGCTTTTCCTCCTCCTTATCGTAGTCGTCCACATAGGCTAGAGCTTTGATGGCCTTGAAGCGCTTGGTGTCCTTGAGGAGTTGGAGTAGCTGAATCCGATCTGGGGTAATGGTGACGGAAAGATTCGGAGTATCTCCTTGATAGGTTGCCTCAAATTGCTCGGCTAAATGGTCCAGTCGAAGAGCAGCTTCTGTCGTAAAGTCAGACTTGACCAAATCGTTAAAAGGCAGGTAGGTAATTTCTGTCAAGGCAAGAATATCTAGCCGGTTGAGAGGAAGATCGTAAAAATCCTGATAAGCTACTTCCTCGATATAATTTAGTAGATTTGCCATGTGTTCCTCCTATACTATCTGATGAATATAGTATATCGCATCACACTAAAAATCACAAGTAAATTAAGATACGAGGACGTAAAAAGCGACTGAAAAATAGGAGGCTGACGCTGTGTTCGATGAACATAAGGAAGTCTGTACCTAAAGGTAGCCATACCTGTAATCAGCTAAAGCTGAAACAGTTTCGTCTCTTTTTTCCGAGCTTTTAGTTCGAGTTCAATTATAAGATACAAGAGCGTCAAAAGCACACAGTGAAAACATACTAAGCTTAGTAGAGAAGAATTCTCCGACGGGAGATAACTTCTCTACTTTTTCTTTATGATAAAGTAGAAGTATCTTGTTATGTCGTATTTCCTTTTGACGCTTGACGTCGTAGTGAAAACAGACAAGACACTTGTTTTAGGCAGAATTTTATCAAAGTATGTGGGACGCCCGACGTCGTGTATTGAAAATGAAATCACTAAAACAAATCATCATTCAAGACAAAGAGGTAATCATCATGCGAGTAGTATT
>NZ_MSJL01000065.1 GCF_001921825.1 Streptococcus acidominimus | reverse complement strand
ATTGATGCAGCAACCACTAACGAAGCAGTAGAAACAGCTAAGACAGCAGGCACAGAATCAATTTCTTCAGTTAATCCACCAGCAACTGCTAAGGATACCGCTAAGACAGCGATTGATACCGCTGCCGAAGCTAAGAAGCAAGCAATTGATAATCGCCAAGACTTGACGGACGAGGAAAAGGCAGCTGCTAAGTCAGATGTAGATACCAAGGCAAGTGAAGCTAAATCAGCTATCGACAGCGCTACAACAGATGCTGGCGTAGAAACAGCTAAGACAGCAGGAGTAGATAGTATCAGTGCTATCAACCCACCAGCAACTGCTAAGGACACAGCCAAATCAGCGATTGATACCGCTGCCGCAGCCAAGAAGCAAGAAATTGACAACCGCCAAGACTTGACGGACGAGGAGAAAGCAGCCGCTAAGGCAGATGTAGATACCAAGGCAAGTGAAGCTAAATCAGCTATTGATGCAGCAACCACTAACGAAGCAGTAGAAACAGCTAAGACAGCAGGAGTAGATAGTATCAGTGCTATCAACCCACCAGCAACTGCTAAGGACACAGCCAAATCAGCGATTGATACCGCTGCCGCAGCCAAGAAGCAGGAGATTGACAACCGTCAAGACTTGACGGACGAGGAGAAAGCAGCCGCTAAGTCAGATGTAGATACCAAGGCAAATGATGCTAAGGCATCTATCGACAGCGCCACAACAGATGCTGGCGTAGAAACAGCTAAGACAGCAGGAGTAGATAGTATCAGTGCTATTAACCCACCAGCAACTGCTAAGGACACAGCTAAGTCAGCGATTGATACCGCTGCCGCAGCTAAGAAGCAGGAGATTGACAACCGCCAAGACTTGACGGACGAGGAGAAAGCAGCTGCTAAGGCAGATGTAGATACCAAGGCAAATGATGCTAAGGCAGCTATTGATGCAGCAACCACTAACGAAGCAGTAGAAACAGCTAAGACAGCAGGAGTAGATAGTATTACTGCCATCAATCCTCCGGCGACCGCTAAGGACACAGCCAAAGCTGCGATTGACCGTGCTGCGGAAGCTAAGAAGCGAGAAATTGATGCCCGAAGCGATCTCACAGCAGAGGAGAAAGCAGCTGCTAAGGCAGAGGTGGATGCTCTAGCCATTGTTGCCAAAGCTGCAATTGACGAAGCAGGAGATAATGCTGGAGTCGCTTTGGCTCTTGAAAAAGGGCTAGTAGCGATTGCCGCAGTTAATCCGGTAGCAGCAAGTACAACCAAGTCATTACCGAAGACAGGAGAGAAAATTTCAGCTTCAACAACTCTTCTAGGTGAACTCCTATTGCTACTTGCTCTCTTATCATTAGCGCGTAAGAAGCAGGAGGAAGAATAGTTCATGACTAGCCTTTAAGCTATGGCACAAAAAAAGGATACCAAAACGATTGAATTTGGTATCCTTTTACTTTTATACTCGTCAAAAATTAAAATCTGACGTCGTTAACTCGCCTTGCTGAACTTCAGTTCTACCTGCGGTTTCGTTGCCTAGTCAGATTTTGATTTTTATAGAGCCCAAAAACAGAAAGCTCCCCTAGGAAATTCATATCTGTCACCAGTTGAAACTGGAACAGATACGTCCTCTAAAGGGAGCTTTCTTTTATTAGCTAGAACATCTGCGTTTTTTACCCAACTCCTAGTTCATAGTCAGTTGCCTTTTGATTTTATGACGCTTCATTCTGCTTTTTTCTTCGGAGCTACTATGCTAAAGGTGGCGAGGAGAGTAGCCAATCCGAAAGTAGTAGTTGCGGTTTCAGCAGTAGAATTGGTAGCTGGTAATGCCTTGTGGTTGCTTTCCTGCTTGTCCTTATCATTACTTATAAGGAGTGGAGAAGTTGTCAGATTATCTATTTTAGGCTCTTTATCGTCCTTATACCCGAGCTTATCCTTATCCTTATCCTTATCCTTATCCTTATCCGCTTCCTCTACCTTGCTACCTAGCTCAATAATTTGAATGTGTGCCTCTTTGATAATCGTATCAGAGAGGATCTTTTCAAGGGTATGTTCACCGACAGTAATCAGCTGCTTAGTGATGATACGACTTCCCTCTTCGCCTTTTTGAATGATCCTTTTCACGCCTATTGGCAGGTTTGGATTGTTGCGATAGACGGTTTCAAAAGCGATAGGCAGTAGTTCCTTCACTTCATGTGTTTTTATTGGAACTATTGGTAATTCTGGTTGCTTTGTTCCCTCACCTAGAACTTGTCCGATACGCTTGCTTCCAATTTCAATAATATGGTTTACTGCCTCCTTAGTGACACTGTCTGAAATCACTGTTTCAAACTCTTGATCCTCAAAGCGGACAATCTGTTTGACGATTGTTCTCTCACCAGCTTGACCAGCTTGAATCAGCTTTTCTGTTCCAATAGCCAAGCTAGGGTTGTCTCGGCGGATCGTTTCAAAGGCAATAGGCACTACTTGTCGTTCCTCACGTTGATCAAAGGTGTTGAGATAATCTGCCAGTGATTGGAGTAGATTCTGGGTCAGAAGATGGTTGTCATCTAAGGCTTTTACCTGCTCCTTGATGTTACTTAGAGCAGTAGTTAGAGTTGGAGAAGTGAAAGCCTCAATTCTGCTTACAGCTTGAGTATAGGCAGTCCAATCCAATGCTTTTTCTTCGATTTCTGGAGTGGTAAAGATGAGTTCAGCAGCAGATTGATACTTATCACCTCCCTCACCGTAGGAGCTGGTACCTGTTAGGGTAATTCGCTTCGCTCGGATGGTCTTGCCGAAAGAGATGCTCTTTTCAGCAGAGTTTTCTGGCCAATTATTGGCTGAGAAGTGGTGCTCTACACCAGCCTCATCCAGAATAGTGAGAGTGATATTTTTTAGGATACCATTGCTTCCAGATGTACGTGGCTGATACTTGAATCCAGTAATATCTTGAGCTTCCCTTAGGACGATAATCGCAGGTTCTCCAATGTGACTTTCTCCCCAAGGAGTATGCCAAAGACTGCTTGGATCGTTGTCGAAGGCATAGCGAAGTTCTTCACCTGGTTGGGCAGGAGCAGTAAGAGATTCAAAATCGTCGGCAGTCAGTTTTTGCCGTTTTTCAACAAGTTCGTTTCTCAATTGCTGTGCTACTTGAATAAGGGCTTGGGCATCTTCGATACTGATGTCATCCGGAGCAACAAAGAGGTGATAAACAGCTTCTTTCAAAGGTGTCAAGGAGTCTTGGGTATACTGTGGCATTGCTAGAATTGGCAGATAGGTGTTGAGTGCCTGTTCAACAAAGAGCTTACCAGTCATTTCGATTTCTTCAATTTGGAGGCGATCGAGGATAAAGTCATTGTAACCGCGGAAGTTAGCCACATTACCTGTATCCCCCTTGGTGTCGCCTGATTGGGAGGTGGAGTAAATGCCAATCCAGGACTGACCAGACTCTGACCCAGTTAGGATAAAGGAAACCGTCTTGGCACGATCGGAATTTTCCCATGAATTTTCCAGACCGTGGAGCTGTACCTTACTCATATCTTTATAGTACTGCCCTTGCTCATTTCTTTTGGTAGTGATTTCACCATCACCAATCGCAAAGGCATAGGTACCGTTTGATCCCGCTTCATAGTCGAAAGTGACCCGATAGGTTTTGCCTGATTCAAATTTAAAGTTTTGTGGAATGGTTTGGTAAATTAGGGCCTGTCTACCGACTAAGCCGTTGGTTTTCAGTGACCAATCACCTTCGATAACGTCTGAAATCTTCTTATCGTTCCAGCCTCTTTGAGTATATGGTTCATGTTTTTCGGACAGGTGAGTTCGGTTGTCCTCAACATACTCTACATCACCGATAACAAATGGGAAGATACCTTGACCGACATTTTCAAAGTCCTGTCTGAAGATACCCGTTGCTGTATCATGCTGGTCGCCGTACATCTGGGAACTATTTTCAAATATCCGGATTTCATCAAAATAGGTTGCCCCACTGCCTTTTTCACGTGAGAGAGTGAGACGGACATTGGAGACATCATCACCAGTGGTGAAGAACACATACATATTTTGGAAGTAACTGCTATTATTGACGGTCGCATTCTTTTCAAGTGTATTATGGGCGTAAGCCTTGACATAGTTTTTAGCAATGGATTGACCGGTCTGATTGGTGATCTCCTTGCTTCCTGTGTGAACAGTGATACCAGCCAGCGCTTGGCTGCGGTTATCAACACCGACATAGGCAGCGTAGCGGGTATTTGGCTTCAAATCAGTCAAGACCTGACTGAGGGTGACGCGTTCACTATTATCCGTTATGCGGAGCATATCGTTGGCTCCTTGTGACTTGACGATACTGGTGCTGTTAGCTGTATCACCTGTCTTTTGCCAATGGTCAAGGCTACCGCTGTTAAAGCCTTGGTCATAGATATGCATGCCGTCGCTCCAAGACATTTCTGGATTGGTTTGGGGACTGCGATAGAGGACATAGGGTTGGTTGGCATCAAGGTTAAGGGTAATGCTACCGTTTTGAATTGGAATCAAGGTTTCTTCCACCTTACCGAGGTCAGTGAGCTTATAGAGATAAACGTGCTCTCCCTGCCAGTCATCTGGTAAGGCCCAAGTCGTTGCCCCTGTCTGAGTATTGAAGTAATACATTTTTTGCTTGGCGTTTTCAAGAGACTGACCATTAGCATCCCAGTTCCAAGGGAGGAGGTAGGCAGAGCCGTCTTGGATCAGACGACCGTTCAAGTGTGCAGTCCGCTGGCGATAGAGAGGGCTGGTAATATCATTCGATTTACGGGTTAAGAGAAGGCTATTATTATCCTTATCCACTAAGCCGATTTCCATTTCTGGAGTCCAACGGTAGCTACCACCATTGTCGTTCATGCTGACAGGAGTACCATTCTTCCAGCTCATCACATTAAAGTGTTGGATATACTTGGTCATGACATCATGGGCGAAGAGATTGGTCACATAACCATTGTAGTCACTGCGACCTTGCCAACCCTCAAAGTCTTTCATGCTATAACCACCTAGGAGTGGGTAGTTAGCGGCTCCTCCGTAAGAAGGATAGTCTCCAATCCAGGCATCTTTCTGATGATTGCGGATGAAGCGAGTGATACTGCTGTTGATTCCCTTATTGGCATAGCCACCGTAAGTAAGGTCAGCTGCCCAGTGTTGGAAAGTGGAGTCGTATTCACCTCCGTGTCCCCACTCAATGGCGAATCGCCAGCCTTGATCCATGATCTCCTTAGCGAGAACGTGGGTTGCCCAGGCGCCATTATCACCGGACTGACCGTTGCCCCAGACATCAACATAGATAAAGTCTAGACCTTCACCGAGGACTTCCTTGAGATCCTCCCAACGTTTTCTACGACCGTGAGCCAAGTCATAAGCTGCATCGATATTGATTCCTTGGTCGATCCAGTTCCAGCCATAGTTATAGCTACCATCTGCATTCTTTCGAAGAATTTCTTCATTAAAGTACTTCGATTCAGGATAGGTTTCTGAAGCATTGACGTGGATTCCCAGTTTTGCTCCATAAGCCTTGGACTTTTCAATCAGGGTCTTGAAGTCCTCGGCGCCTCCAATTCTCTTTCCAATATCTGCATAATTGAGGTGACCAGAGTCGTGCCCCTCGCTACCGTATCCTTTTAGTAGAATACCTTGTCCGAGACCGTCGGTGTGGAGGGCGATCTTTTTAATACCGTCAAGCGTCATTAAAAATGGGTTTTGAGCTTGGGAACCGAAGTTCATAGCAATCCGATAGGCAACAATATCTTTGACCCCTTCCCAACCTTTGGGATTGTTCATAATTTGGCGGTAGGCGATTGCCCCGTCCTGCCAATCGACGACATTATCCTTGTTAGCATCTTCTGTGATGATGACCTTAGCACTTGGCAATTCCAAGGTGTAGGCAGGGTAGACAATGTTTCTGTGAGCTCCCTGCCATTGCCAAGGGGAACTTTGGATACCGACATAATTGACATCACCGACTGTTTGCTTGAAAGCGGTCAAGCGGGTAAAGTCTCTTGATCCTCCTCCGTAGCTATATTGGGAGTTGCTCCAAACCCCAGCAGCTAGCTTGTCAGAGGAAACAAAGCCATACATGTAACCGTTAGAGAAATCTGGCATTGGATTCGTAACGTCGATATGGTGGTCACCAGAAACATGGGTATTATTAGACATGGTTGCTCCATCAAATTTAGCTTGATTTTGCTTACTAGATACGGAGACCAGTGTATTGCCAATAAAGTCGATAGAGGAGAGGAGTTTACGGGTGTCGTCAATGGCTTCTCCCGGTGTTACTTCGTAGTGGTTGGTGACCTTGGTGACATCAAAGTGCAGCTGGTTGTCAACGACCTTGAGCTGAACTGTTAAGTCTGCATTGATAAAGTTAGCTTCGTCACGGACTTGGAGTAGGTACTCCGCTGTTGTTGCATCAATCTTGTTATAGGTAACTGTCGGAGTGACGATATGGGAATTGATCCGAAGCTGATTGATAGCCTTGACCTGTCCTGTAAGGGTATTGCCGTTTAGATGATACTCTTTAATCCGTGGAAAAGAGGTGTCAATAATGGCGCGCAGAATACTTGATTCAATTTGATCGTAGACGATAGTACTATCATTAGCAGCAGGTCCCGTCTCCTTATCTGTTTCTTCTGGTGGTCGTACTCCCTCTTGATCATCTGCTAAAACGAGTATCCTCGTTTTCTCATTACCATAAGAACCTGCTTTCAATAGGATATTTTTGTATTCGGTGAGCTGTTGCATCACAGCAGCAGGGAGGACAATAGTATCAAAGAGTTTATCGCCATTGTTGGTCGCATTTAGCTGACCGTCAGCCTTGAGGGTGATTTGCAATTCATTCTTGCTACCTTTTTGAGGTGCAGCAACACGAGATCCAGAGTACCAAAGACTATTCCCCTCTCCAGAAGCCTTATGCTCCCAGAACCAGCCGATACTATCGTAGCCGACAAAAATATTGCTTTGAGGATCTTTAAATTTGAGGAAGACCCCGAAGCGCCCTTGATTATTTTCTGAACCTTCAACAAAGTTGATATTGACAGAAGCGTTCCCGTTTTCATCAAAGGTCAAGCCTTCTTTTTCAAAAAGAGCCACTCGATTGCCATTATCATTATCAGCAGTTGAAGAGAGGGCATAGTAGCGTTTGCCTTCTTGCTCGACAACTTCTACTCGGCCTTGATGATTGGTATTTTCAAGCGTTCGCCACTCTGGTTTACTGGACGCTACCGGCTGTTCACCGGTACTTGCCCCATTTTCTGGAGTGGTAGGTTGCTCACCAGCACTTGCTCTATCTTCTGGATTAGTGGGTTGTTCATCACTGCTAGCTCTATTCTCGGTATTCGTAGGCTGTTCGTCATTAGTAGAGCTAGTAGATCCTTCTTCAGGGGTGTTTTCAGGAGCAGCAGGTAGGTCAGTTGCAGGTTGTCCTGCTTCTTCTGGTTGACTAGGGGGTGTTGCTCCCTCTGATCTTGTAGACTCTTCTTCGATAGGAGGTGGAGTACTCTCGCTTTCGCCTCCACCGTCTGGGAAATTATGACTCGCAGTTGTTTCAGCACTGGCGGTAATTTCTTCTGCAGCAACGGAATGTCCAAGGAAAGAGAATCCAATTAGGACAGAGCAGATGCCGAGTGAGAACTTACGGATGCTGTACCGTGTCTGCCGATCAAAAAAATTGCTTTTCATTCTAAACTCCTTTATATAATAGACTTGTTCGGTAACTACTTGGTTTCAAAATTAATAATCCCACAAATTAACTCAGCACGTATTTCAAAACGTTTTCTCCGACCACGATAGTCTTGTTTCATGATTTGAAACGTCTTAAACTTCGCATTGAAATGCTCAATTTGGATACGAATCGCTGCCATCTCACGATTTAGTTGCTTTTCCTCTTCCGTCAATCTGTGATGTTTTGAGTTCTTAGCTGGAATAAAGCTATTTTCAT
>NZ_MSJL01000064.1 GCF_001921825.1 Streptococcus acidominimus | reverse complement strand
GCTTCACGGGTTCTAGGGGTGCCATAGTATCCTGTTGCTTGCGCATACTCACTGCGGATCTGTTGCTGACGATACCGGACCGCCTGTGCATGGGCTTGAGCTCTGACTTGTGATTCCTGTTGCTGAATATACTGATAAGCGGAAGCTGTTGGAACATAGGTTGGGACATAAGTGTAGCTATACACACCTGTCTGTTGCTGACGGATTTGATGAGCCTTATTTTCAGGCGTATTAGGCGCGTAAAGTGTTCCATCCTCATAGTTAATCAGCGGTCTAGGTTGACTATATCGAGGTTTCCCACCACCTAAAAACATGGTAAACGGAGAAGAAGCGACATGCCCACTCGGGTCTGTGTAATTGACTGGGTTATTGTGGACATAAGCATAGCGGTTCTGACTAAGCGGGTTAGTCAGTTGACCTTGATAGCTGTCTTCTGTGAGGAATGTTCCTGCTTGGCTATCATAATATCTTGCACGCAGATAGTCAAGTCCTGTGATGTCTCGAGCTTCGCCGTTATAGGCAAATGGGTTACCTGTTTCATCTATCGTTCTTGTTGTAGAACCATAGAGACTGTAGCTCGTAGACGCTACGGCTTCTCCCTCCTTGATCAAGCCTGTCACAGAGCCAGACTGGTTGGTCAAGTAGTTGTAATGGTCGCCTGTTTCATGGTTGTGATAAGACGTTCTACCATGACCATAGGTGTAGGTTTCTCTTCCCTTGAGTTCCCGATCATAGGTCTGGAGAACCTCGGTGTGTTCTCGGTTGACATCATTGACATAGTTACGTTCTTCGTAGTAATTAAAGCTGTCTTCTCTTGTGGTGTAAGGAATAAGCACTTCCTTGACTTGGCTGGCATAGGTTACCTCACCTTCACCCGGAAGCTCCCCAATACTTGGTGGGTTGACCACCAATCCCTCTTCATTGGCTCGATCTTTCGCCACTTTCTTATGATAGGCGGTGGACACATCGTCAAAGATCTCATGCCAGATGGTTCCCACTGTTTGTGGGAGGCTGGAAAGGGCTTGTAACACATTCTGACTAAAGCCATACCAGAAGAGACTGTGTTCTTCACCAGCTGGGGCAGTGTAAGGAGATTTCTTCTTCTCCTCGCGTTTAAAGAGTTTATAGGTGTACTTGCCCTCCTTACGGCTAGCGGTAAATACCCGATTGTCGTCCCCGTCATAAAGGGCAGCCATAAGGAGACCCTCCTTGTCCTTGACCGCAAGCAAGCGGTTTTCGGTGTCATAGATATAGTCTAACTGTTCATCATTCTTCTTAGAAGAGATCCGGTTGCCATTCTTGTCGTAAGTGTAGGTGGTTATCCCGTCCTTGTTTTCTAACTGGGTCAGACGGTTGTTGTCATCATAGGTAAAGCGGGTCTCTTCTTTCTTACCGTCTACTTCTGCTACGCTGGTCAGCTTGTTTCCAGCTAGGTCGTAGGTGTAGGTCAGCTTGGACAGTTCCTTGCCTGCCTTGCTTGAAACCGTCATGGTCTCGACTTGACCAAGGCTATCGTAGGTATAGGCTTGAATGAGGGTTTCCCCATCTTGCGTGATGGTCTCCTTGGTGATGTAGTTGCCATCATCATACTCATAGACATAGCTCGAGATCAGCTTATCTTTCTTGTCCAGATGGCGAAGCTCGGTCACCCGATGTGCCTGGTCATAGGTCAAGAAGCTCTTGGTGCCGTCTCCACGTTTGACTTCCGTCATATCACCTGCTTCGTTGTAGCTATAGGTGGTTTTCTTACCCTTGACATCTGTCACAGAAGTCAAGCGATCCAGCTCGTCATAGGTGTAGGAGACTTTACTTCCATCTGGGTAGGTCATCTGGCTGATATTGCCAAAGGCATCATAGGCATACTGAATGAGACTGCCATCCCCCTGACGGACACCCGTGATCTCCCCTTCTGCGTTGGTCTCATACTGGGTCGTACCTGTCAGGTCACTCATGGAAACCCTGCGCCCGTCCGCATCATAGGTATAGAGGACTTGACCGTCTTCTTTCTTGGAATAGTCTACCTTGAGCAGTTGATCCAGCTTATTGTAGTCGTAGCTAATCGTCTGACCGTCTGCCTTGGTGACTTTCTCTAGCTGGTTATTGACATTATAGCTATAGCTTTCCTTGTCGCCAAGGGCGGTCATCTTCTCAAGGACATTGGAGAGTTGGTCATAGGTGTAGCGAGTAACCTTGCCATTCCCATTAGTTATCGAGGTCACATTGCCCACACTGTCATAGGTGTAACTAGCCGTTGAAGCCTTGTCTCCCGTCCCTTGGGTAGCGGTTAAGATCTGGTCCTTCCCGTCATAGGTGTAGCTCTTGATACGCTCACTACCTGAAGTGATGCTAAGGAGGTTGCCGTTGCCATCATAGGTCATGGTGGCTTGTCCTCCTGCCTCATTCATGACCTTGGTGACATTGTTGTCGTGGTCATAGGTGTAGAGGGTGAGTTGACCTGCCGTATCACTCTCACTGGTCAAGCGGTTGAGACTGTCATAGGTCCGCTTGGTCACTTGCCCCAGTGGATTGGTCTCCTCTAGGAGGTTGCCATTGGGGTCGTAGCGATAGCTGGTCTCTCGTTTCCCATTGATGGTGCGCTTGGTCACTTGACCGACTGGGTCGTAACTGGAAACAATCTCTCGACCGGTCGGGCTGGTAATGGTCTTGAGCTGGTCCAGACTGGTGTAGCCAAAGCTGGTGGTTGCGCCTGACGGGCTGGTCAGCTGCTCAAGGTTGCCTGCCTCATCATAGCGATACTTGGTTTCAAGGTCAAGGGCGTTCTTGGCACTTAAAAGGCGTCCCACCTTGTCATAGGTATAGCTATTCGTTCTGTCTGACTGGTCTGTTTCCTTGATCAGGTTACCAGCTAGGTCGTACGTATAACTCTTAGCGAGACCTTGCGGACCCGTCTGTTTGGCAAGGCGTCCCAGACCATCATAGGCATAGGTGTAGACTGCCTCGTTGGGAAGTGTCCGCTTGGTAGTGCGTCCATAGAGGTCGTTGACATACTGGGTGCTGTGCCCATTGGCGTCTGTTTCTGTCGCTAGACCACCTGTCCCGTCATAGGCATAGGTTGTCTCTCCGCCTGTTGGGCGTTTAACACTGGCAAGACGGTTGAGGCTGTCATAGGTATAGCTGGTGGTATGGCCTTCTCCTGTGGTTTCCGTCAGACGGTTGCCCACTGCGTCATAGCTAAAGCTTTGTTTGGCACCAGTTGGCGCAAGGGTCTCCACCACCCGTCCCAGTGGATCATAGCTAAAGGCAGTCGCTTGACCATTAGGATCGGTATAGAGCACCAAGTTCTGATTGGCATCATAGCCATACTGGCTCTCATGACCATTGGCATCGGTCATCTTGGACAGGTTGCCTAGGACATCATAGGCGTAGGTGGAGGTGTTGCCTGCGGCGTCGGTCTCCGTCACCACACGATTAAGGGCGTCATAGCTGTAGCTTGTCTCCCGCTTGAGGTGATCAACTGTCTTGGTCAGGTTGCCATTCTCATCATAGTGGTAGGTCTTGGTCTTGCCCTCTTGGTCGGTGGAACTTGCGACCTTGCCCATCACATCATAACTAAAGCTCTCGCTGGTGCCATCTGCGTAGGTCACCTTGGTTAGCTGGTTGTCACTATCATAGCTGTAGTTCGTCACTTCTCCAAGACTGTTGGTCAAGGTCAGGCGATTGCCTGCCTTGTCATAGGTGTAGGACTCGTTCAGGTCTTGGTTATCTTTCTTGGTCACCACACGGTTGGCGGCGTCATAACTGTACTCTGTCACCAGACCGCTGGAATGTGTTTGCTTAATCAGACGATCCAAGGCGTCATACTCTTGGGTAATGGTCGAACCATCTGGAAGAGTGACTTCTTTCAATTGAGCTGTTTCTGTATAGCGCATCTTGGTCACGTTGCCATTGGCATCTGTCTGCTCAATAGGATAGCCCAATTCATTGTAAACATAGGTCGTCTTCCCACCTAAGGCATCCACGATTTCTGTCGGCTGTTCCATCTGGTTGTAAGAGCTGGTGGTGGTATTGCCAAGACCATCTGTGATACTGGCAATTTGGTTTTGACCGGTGTAGGTGCTGGTGGCGGTATAGCCTGCCGCGTCGGTCACACTATTTTGATTGCCGTTCTTATCATAGGTCATGCTGGTCTTGTGACCCAAGGCATTGGTGGTCGCAATCAGACGTCCTGCTGGACTATACTCATAGGTCGTTTCCTTGCCTAGGGCATCCGTCATAGACAGGATATTGCCCATTGCATCAAGGGTATAGGACACACTGGTTTTATCTGGATAGGTAATAGAGGTCACATTACCAGACTTGTCATAGCTATAGCTAGTTGTCTTATCACCTTTGGTTTCTGTCAGTTTGTTTCCTACTACGTCATAGGTATAAGAGACGGTTTGGCCTGCTTCATCGGTGTAAGAGAGGACACGTCCCATGACATCATAAGTGGTCTGAGTAGCTGTGCCGATGGGATAGGTCACATCCGTCAGATAACCAGAGGCATCATAGGTATGCTCTAGCACTTGACCCAGAGCGTCCGTCACCGTCTTGATGGCATTGTATCTGTCATCATAGGTCAAGCTGGTGGTATGACCTGCTTCGTTTGTCCGATTGAGCACGCGACCCAAGGCATCACGAACAAAGGTGACCCTTTTACCTGTCGCATCAGTCTCCGTCAAGAGGTGACCACGGCTGTCGTAGGTGTAGGTTGTGGTATGACCTTCTGCGTCTGTCACAGACAGCTGGTGGCCCACCCCGTCATAGGTGTAGCTGTAGCTACCTCCTTCTCCGTTAGAAGCCCCGATTTTACGACCAAAGGCATCATAGCTAAAGCTGGTAGTATTGCCATTGCCCTCTGTCACCCCTATCACTTGCCCTGCCTGGTCAAAGGTATGGCTTGTACCCACACCATCTGCGTCTAGCTCGCTGAGCTTGCGACCCTCTGCGTCATAGGTGATGGTCGTCGTTCCCCCACGAGGGTTAGTGATGCCTGTCACTTGGTTGTGGGCATTGTAGGTGAGGGTGGAAACGCCACCAAGCGGGTTGGTAATCTGAACCAGATTAGCTCCCTCATAGGCAAAGCTGGTGGTGCTGCCTGCGGCATCTGTCGTGGACAAGATCCGCCCCTCTTTGTCTACTGTGTACGTAAGGGCAGTTCCGTCTGGCAAGATGGTCTTGAGGAGATTGCCCTTACCGTCATAGTCATGGCTGGTGGTCGCTCCACCAAAGTCTGTGACAGATAAGAGGTTGTTCTTCTCATCATAGGTAGAGGTCTTAACGGCACCATCAAAGCGGGTCTCGGTAAGGACATTGCCTCTTTCGTCATAAGTGTAGCTAGTGGTTTGACCTAGTTCATTGGTTTCGCTGGCGAGACGGTTATTGGCATCATAGGTTTTAGAGCTACTAGTGCCATCCGGGTAGCGAATACCGGTTGTGCGGTAGTGGTCATCATAGGTATAGGTGGTCTGGTTACCATTGGCGTCTGTGGTGATGGTTTGACCCTCGCTATAAGAAAGAGTAGACACCGCTCCTGTACCGTCCGTCTGCTTGGTCACACGGTTCTCATCATCATATTCATTTTCAATAACCTTGGTGCCATTACCATCATACCAAACGGTCATCCGTCCCCTCTCGTCATACTCATAGCGGGTCGGGACACCCATGGCATCCGTATAGGTGATCAAGTTGCCATCTGGATCATAGTCATAGCTGAGCGTGGAACCGTTCGGAAGAGAAATCGCCCCGATAGTGCCTGCTTCATTGTAGGTAATACCGTACACGAGACCAGTGGGCGAAGTCACCTTGGTTAGCTGGTAGTTTTCATTGTAGTCAAAAGTTGTCTGATTGCCCTTTTCATCTGTCTGGCTGGTTAGAAGACCGTGGAAGTTAAAGACCTTTTCTTGCTGGTCTTTATCGGTGATATGGTAGGCCTTGACCTCATATTTCTCTTTCTCTTCACCACCAAAATCCCCCTCTTTGGTTTCAACGGTTTTGACCTTGAGAGTTAAATCATAGCCTGCGGGTGCCTTGTAGCGATCCCCCTCTTTAGTGAAAGTCACCACTGAACCATCTGTACGGGTGTAGTAGAGGTTCTGGTCCTCGTCACTAGAGACCTGCTCGTTAAAGGCAAAGGACCAGCCACGACCAAAGAGACTATGGATCCCTGCCGCCTTGGAGTTGTAGCTTCGGGCAATCTCAAAGTCGCCAGCGATATCAGGGATAGACACATCCACCCGCTCTAGGTAGAAGTTCCCGGTATTTAAGTTAATGGGCTCAAAGCCGAACTCACAGTGGAGACCCCGTCCCATCAGAAGCATGTCCACATCTGCTTTCACCTTATCATTCAAGGCAGGTGGATTATAGGGCTTGGTCGCATTCTGCCTAGGATTGCGGATAAAGAGGGTGTTGTTTTTGACCACCAACATATCCTGAATCCGGTTATCATAGGCAAGCTGGTTCAGGGGAACCCCGTAGTAAGCCGCAATCTTAGGCAGCGTATCGTATTGGGTGACCTTGTAAATCAGGAAGCTGTCACTCTTTTTCTCCCCGCTGGACTGACCGTCTTTTCTACTTTCGGCATCAATGGTATAGAGGGTATTGAGGGCTGGATCGGTAAAGGGAACCAGGGTCTGCCAGTTGGAGAGCTTGTCTCGGTACTTGGTCGTCCCTGCTTCAAAGGCCGATTCAAAAGGACTGGTATTGGGATACTTGTAGGAATAGCTAGCAGGGCTTTGACCTGTGTAATTCTTAGAGGCATCACTCAAGTGGTAGGAAACTTGAGCACCAGGTGTGGTCAGACCATCCGCAAAGACCCCTTGGAACTGGAGCTTACCCTTCTTGTCGGTCTTAACCATGGTCCGCAGGTTGATGGTGGTGTTGCTAAGCGCATAGTTGAGATCTACTGGATCGGGTACCGACCAGTTCACGGTAATGCTTGGAGCCTTATCAGGAGTAAAGCCAATCTGACCCGCATTTTCTGCGGTGGCTTCGGTCGTATAAAAAGCGCCACCATCTGCGCCCTCGTCGGTCGCTGCAACGACCAGCCCATAGTTGGGAAAGAGCCCTTGAACCCAGCCATTGACGGTCTCACGGATATCAAAGCGGTGCATTTTCTGATAGTCTTCAGCTGGGGTCGCTTTGGCGCTAATCGCATGCTCACCTGCAATCTCGCGACCAAGCGTCACAGACGAGTCCCAAGTGAGCGTATGGATATTAAAATCCTCGGTTAAGCGATAGGCTCCGAATTGGGTACTCGTATTTCCTGGGGAACCATATTGGTAGAGATTGAGGGTGGCGCTATCAATCTTGGCTTCAGAGGGAATATTCTGTTTAAAATCATAGTTGATTTTAAAATAGATCCGAGAGCGTCCGATGTCCTTGGCGTCTGGAACACCAATCATCCAATTGGTCATATAGCCGACATAGCCATAACCAAGACCTAGGTAGCGACCGTGGACAGTACTGGTCACAGCGTTGAGGATATTCTCCCGAGGAACGGTAACAGTCGGGTCAATCCGGACAGGATAGGCGCGCTCTGGGCTGGAGAGCCAGTCCTTGCCTGCGACAACCGTTACGCGGTAGTTGCCGTCTTTTTTGTCCAACTCCAAGGTCAGGTCTTGGCTGGTCTCGCCCTTACTGTCCACCATCATGGGGGCAGTGAGGACAAAGAGGATCTTGGATTGCCCTTTCTCACGCACCAAGACCTGATTGTTTTCTAAGGAAACATCATAGCTGTCGGCTTTCAAGCCATAGGTAAAGCGGTGCTTGTCTTCCCACTTGGCAAGGACAATTTCTTCCTTGACCCCATTGGACTGAACAGTGTACTGCACGTCCGTAGCCCCGTCTACGTTGTTGTAGAGAATGGCATTCTGCTCAACGGTTGCCTTGTCGTAGGTCTTCTCAAGAGGATAGAGGGAGATTTTCTCCTCCTGATGGATCACATCAATGGGGGTCTCTTTCTTGACCTCACTAGGGAGCACGACACCTACGGGTGATTCTTTAGGGAGATAGTAATGTTGCCCATTGGCATGGTAGGAATAAAGCGACAAGTCCACTGGGACTTCGACCCCATCTTGGTCAATATAGGTCTTGACGCTACTGCCAATATGGGTCACAAAGTGGGTATCATCCACACGATAGAGCTGTTCTTGACCACTAACGGCTACTGGTTCACCGTATTGGGCTTTCAAAGCGCTTTCGGCATCACTTTCTTGTGCCACCACCTTGGGTTGTTGGATTGCGTCACCCGCCT
>NZ_MSJL01000063.1 GCF_001921825.1 Streptococcus acidominimus | reverse complement strand
GCGAAGTTTAAGACTTTTCAAATCATGAAACAAGACTATCGTGGTCGGAGAAAACGTTTTGAAATACGTGCTGAGTTAATTTGTGGGATTATTAATTTTGAAACCAAGTAGTTACCGAACAAGTCTAATGTAGGTCTATTTTGAAAAAATAGAAAAGATACCTTAAAGATGAGGTAGATATGCATAGCTGACTATTTTCTGCAGGGCTGCTTTTGGTTTTTATTGGCTAGTAGGGCTACTGTCACAGTTGCTAGAAGATGGTATAATAGGTAGGAGAATGGAGGTCTGATATGAAGAAGCGCTATCTGTGTCTAGTCTGTCTAGGAGTTGGACTACTATTTTTATGGTTGCAACAGTCATTTACAAAAGATTCGGATGTGGTAGAAAGCTGGAAAGATTCTCAGCAAATTTGGTTGGTCACAGATATTCACTATCTCTCACCTAGTCTGCATGATAATGGCAAGGCATTTTCAGTTATTCAGAATACAGCTGCGGGAAAAGATGTTCGTTATAGTAAGGAGAGAATGGATGCCTTGGTGGCTCAAGTTCAAAAGAAAAGCCCTAAACTGTTGATTGTCAGTGGTGATATGAGTTTAAATGGTGAGAAAAAGAGTATGGAGGATCTGACAGAGCATTTTAAGGCGATAGAAGCCACTGGGACAGAGGTGCTGGTTATACCGGGTAACCATGATATTGCGAGCGGTTGGGCGCGTGGTTTCAAGGGAGACGACCAAATTCAGACAGACCAAGTGACCCGACATGATTTTGAAAAGATCTTTTCCGATTACGGCTATGCACAGGCTGCGCAACGAGATACAGCATCCCTTAGTTATCTGGCAAAGCCTTTTTCAAATCTCTGGCTCTTGATGATTGATAGTAACATCTATGCTGACGGGCTTGGGAAGGGTGCACCTGCGACTAATGGACGTCTCAAAAAAGAGACATTGAAATGGCTTAAAACTCAATTAGAGGAAGCGCGATTGGCAGGTGTTAAGGTGGTTCCTGTCATGCACCATAATGTTTTGGACCAGCATACTGCACTTACTCGTGGATTTACGCTCGACAATGCAGGGGATTTGCGGGAATTGTATGATCAATATGGCATTAGTCTGACCTTTTCAGGTCATATCCATACCCAGAGTATCAGCCAGCTAAAAGGCGAGCGATCTAGCTTAACAGAGATCGTCAATGGTGCTTTTTCTATGTATCCTATGACGATTGGCCGTCTATCTCTAAAGGAGGAACGCCTTATTTATCAACAGACAAGACTGAATGTTGACTTGTGGAAAAACAATGCTAACCCTGATTTGGCGGATCATCCAAAATACCTGATTGATGTTTTTAATCATGCCAGTGAGATCATGGTTCATACGACCTTGCACAACGAAGCTACTTACGATAGGAGATTCGCAGACCAATTATCTGATATCCTAGCGCCAATCAATTTGGCCTTCTTTTCAGGTGAACGTTTGAGTGATGAATGGTTTGAAACAAATGTGTCTCGCAATTCGGCTTATGTGGCTCTCTTAAAACAAGAACCACAGAGTATGCTAGTGGAGTATATCGCTATGATGATGGATGAAATGCGTAAAAGTTCTGTGGATTATCTAGAATTTGAGTGGTGATAGAAGCTTGAAGTTGTCTCAAAAATCAGTTGCGTTGTGGAACTGCTTCATTCCATTGCTCAATCAAGGGCGCTTTTATAGTTTTTTATTTTTAAATAAAAGAGCAAGATACTTGCTTTGAAATGGGAGAAAGTCTATCTATCCACAAGTTATCCACAATTTGTGGATAACTTGTGGACTATTAGAATCGTTAGAGATGGGATACTGGGGAATAATATCGCTAGATTAAAGCTTTTTATGGTTCTGCAAAGGGGCTTTCTAATGATTAGCGCAGGTGTTTGTCGCTTGTGGATATCCTCCTGCACTAAATAAGGCTGCTGAAAGAAACTTTTCTAGAATTATGGTACAATAATAAAAAATCTGCAGCTACTACTCAAAAAAAATTAAAAGCAAAGAAATTGAACTCGAGCTAAGCACTGGTTACAGCTGTACCTGCTATACAGATACAGTGCCCTTAGGGGAGAGCAGAGTATAGGGCTGGCAGATATTCGTTGATAGGAAGTATAAGATGACCTTATTAAGTATTGCAATTCCAAGTTATAATGCGCAAGAATATCTACATTACGCTGTTGCTTCATTGGTTGTCGGTGGTGATCAAGTAGAAATTTTAATCATCAATGACGGGTCAAGTGACCGGACGCAAGAAATTGCTGAACAGCTGGCTGTTCGCTATACCAATGTCCGGGTTATTCATCAAGAAAATAAGGGGCACGGTGGTGCGGTGAATACGGGCATTCGGGAAGCTAAGGGGCGTTATTTTAAGGTGGTAGATAGTGATGACTGGGTAGATGCCAGAGCCTACCTAAAGATCCTTGAAACCTTAGCAAGCCTAGAGGCACGCGGACAGGCAGTTGATGCTTTTATTTCAAATTTTGTATATGAAAAAGAAGGACAATCTCGTAAAAAAAGCATGGATTACCAGAATGTTTTGCCGACGGATCGAATGTTCACTTGGGACGATGTCGGTGCATTTTCAAAGGGGCAATATATGATGATGCACTCGCTCATTTATCGGACAGACTTGTTGCGCGAAGTGGGCTTGATCTTGCCAGAACATACCTTTTATGTCGACAATATCTTTGTCTTTACGCCACTACAAGCAGTCGAGACCATGTATTATCTACCTGTTGATTTTTATCGCTACTTCATTGGACGGAATGATCAGTCGGTCAATGAATCGGTGATGCTGAAGCGGATTGACCAACAGCTCAAAGTCAATCGGATTTTGGTGGCTAGTCTGGACTTGGATGCTATTCAGCAGCCAGATTTGCGTAGCTATTTGCTCAATCATGTGGAAATTACAACGATTATTTCTTGTGCCCTGCTCAATCGAGGAGGCACGGCGGAACACATGATGAAGAAACAGGAATTGTGGCAATATATTCAGGAGCATAATCCGGCTCTCTTTAAGATTGTTCGTAGTGGGTTATTGGGACAATTGACCAATTTATACGGCTATCCGGGTCGGAAGATTTCCAACGCAGTCTATAAGATTGCAAAGAGTATCTATGGTTTTAATTGATAGGAGAAAAAATGCAAGAATTAGGAAAGACTGGACTAGAGGTATCGCGGATTGCCTTGGGCTGTATGCGGATGGCGAACTTAGATGACAAAGCAGCACAGGAGGTGGTCAAAACAGCCTTGGAGCAAGGTATCACCTTCTTTGACCATGCAGATATTTATGGTGGTGGTGCGTCTGAGCGCCGTTTTGCAGCGGCGATGAAAAGTTTGGGGTTAGACCGCGAGGGTATTATCCTCCAGTCCAAGTGTGGAATCCGCAAAGGCTACTTTGACTTTTCAAAAGAACATATTGTAACCGCCGTTGACGGTATTCTTTCACGCTTAGAGACAGACTATCTAGATGTCCTAGCTCTTCATCGTCCAGATGCTTTACTGGAGCCAGAAGAAGTCGCGGAGGCTTTTTCAGCATTGAAGAAAGCAGGAAAAGTTCGCCATTTTGGTGTTAGCAATCACAATACCTACCAGATTGAATTGCTTCAGTCCTATTTAGAGGAACCTTTAGCAGTCAATCAGTTGCAGTTGTCTCCTGCCCATACACCGCTACTTGATGCAGGCTTGCATGTCAATATGAAGGAAGATGGAGCATTGGTTCGGGACGGAAGTGTCTTAGACTATTGTAGGTTAAAGAGAGTAACCATTCAAGCCTGGTCTCCATTTCTCATTGATTTACAAAGAGGGGTTTTTGTTGATCATCCAGACTATGAGCAGTTAAACCAAACCCTTAAGCGTTTGGCAGAACAATACCATGTTTCACGTGAAGCAATCATTGTCGCTTGGATCATGCGCCATCCAGCAAAGATTCAGACCATTGTAGGATCGATGAATCCAAGACGTCTCGCAAAGATTGCAGCAGCAGAACAGGTAGTGCTGACGCGATCAGAATGGTATGAGATTTACACCAGTGCAGGAAATAGTCTACCATAAATAAATGTGAAAAAGAGGAGCGAGACCAAGATTCTTAGCTCCTTTTTATCCAGCAAGGATTTTCGGGAAAATTCACTCGAATTGTTCCCGATTTACCTGCTTTTGTGATAGAATAGTTAGGTATAAAGTCATTTAGTTTATTTTTATTACTTCGTTAACTCGTCTTGCTGTACTCCAGTATCACCTGTGCCTCGTTGCCTAGTATAGTCATTTAGTTTATATTTTTATTACTTCGTTAACTCGTCTTGCTGTACCCCAGTACTACCTGCGACTCGTTGCCTAGTACTAAAAATAAACTAAACGGCTATAAAATAAACTAAATGACTATAAATCAAAAATAGTGGGGTACTGAAATGCCATACTCTGCAAAAATCAAATTCAAACTAAGATACGAGGGCGTTTGACACGAGTTTCACTCGTTCAATCTCTCACCTTCAACAGTCTTTCTAGACTGTTGAAGCAACTCCTAGACAAAATAGGCGGCCGAACAGAAGCGGATCGCTTCGTTGTGAGACCCCCATAAAGGCAACTAGATTGTAGTGATAGCTACAATCAGATGCCTACTGTGAACTATATTATTTGAGTTACGCCGCTTCATTATTAGGTTTTGTCAGTGAGTTGTAGCCCGAGTTCAGTTATACAAGATACGAGGGCGTTAAAAACTCATAGCGCACTTCTTCATGTATTAACAGTCACTTCCCTGACTGTTAATACCGTATCTGTAAAGCAGGCATAGCCTGCAACAGCCACGGCAAACTAGAAAATTTGACAAGTGAAAAGCTCTAGTGGAGGTTTTCAGCCTATTTTCTAAAGGTAGCCATACCTGTAATTAGTTATGTCTCTTTTTCGCACAGTGCTTAGCCCGAGTTTAACTTGTTTGCTTTTGATTTTTATGGAGTATCAGTGTTCATTTTGGTGTTCTAAACTATCGGAGAGAGGAAAATATGAAACGTTCGATGTATGCGGGACGTGTTCGGAAAGAACATGTCGGTCAGGAAATGACTTTGAAAGGTTGGGTTGGTCGTCGTCGTGACTTGGGTGGCTTGATTTTCATTGATTTGCGAGATCGTGAAGGAATCATGCAGCTGGTCATCAATCCTGAAACGGTATCAAGTGATTTGATGGAACAAGCCGAGAAGGTGCGGAGCGAATTTGTCCTTGAAGTGACAGGACAGGTCGTGGCGCGTGAACAGGCAAACCCTGCTCTACCAACAGGTGAAGTCGAGTTGCAAGTATCTAGCTTGATCATTTTAAATACAGCAAAAACAACGCCGTTTGAAATCAAGGACGGGATTGAAGCGAGCGATGATACCCGTCTTCGTTATCGCTATTTGGACTTGCGTCGTCCTGAGATGCTGGCCAACTTTAAACTGCGTGCCGCGGTAACGCATAGCATTCGGAACTATCTGGATGAGCTTGAGTTTATCGATGTTGAAACACCGATGTTGACCAAGTCCACCCCTGAAGGAGCACGTGATTACTTGGTACCAAGTCGTGTCAGCAAGGGTCATTTTTATGCCTTGCCCCAAAGTCCGCAGATTACCAAGCAATTGCTGATGAATGCAGGTTTTGATCGCTACTATCAAATCGTGAAATGCTTCCGTGATGAGGATTTACGCGGGGATCGTCAACCAGAATTTACACAGGTTGACTTGGAAACCTCATTCTTATCTGAACAGGAAATCCAAGACTTGGTAGAAGGTTTGCTTGCACGCGTCATGAAAGAGACCAAGGGAGTAGAGGTGAAGCTACCATTTCCTCGGATGACTTATGATGATGCTATGAATGCTTATGGTAGTGATAAACCGGATACCCGCTTTGAGATGCTCTTGCAAGACTTGACAGAACTTGTCAAGGAAGTTGACTTCAAAGTCTTTTCAGAAGCGTCTGCTGTCAAAGCTATTGTTGTCAAAGGTGCAGCAGATAACTATTCGCGGAAAGATATTGATAAGTTAACCGAATATGCTAAGCAATTTGGAGCAAAAGGTCTTGCTTGGCTCAAGGTTGCAAATGGAGAATTGACAGGACCGATTGCTAAGTTCTTGACAGGGCTTACAAGTAAGTTGACAGAACGTTTACAGTTACTTGACAATGATTTGGTCCTATTTGTTGCTGATGAATTGGAAGTTGCCAATCATACTCTTGGAGCGCTTCGGACTCGCCTTGCTAAGGACCAAGGTTTGATTGATGAAAGTAAGTTTAACTTTGTGTGGATTGTCGATTGGCCAATGTTTGAGTGGTCGGAAGAAGAAGGACGCTTCATGAGCGCTCATCACCCATTTACGCTTCCGACAGAAGCATCCGCTCATCATTTGGAGGACGATTTGGCAAGTGTCCGTGCAGTTGCCTATGACATTGTCTTAAATGGTTATGAGTTAGGTGGAGGAAGCCTACGGATTAACCAGAAAGAGCTGCAGGAGCGCATGTTTAAAGCACTTGGCTTTAGCGCTGAACAGGCTCATGAACAATTTGGCTTCCTGTTAGAAGCCATGGATTACGGTTTCCCACCACACGGTGGGCTAGCGCTTGGTTTGGATCGCCTTGTGATGCTCCTAGCAGGTAAGGATAATATTCGTGAAGTCATTGCCTTTCCTAAGAATAACAAGGCAAGCGACCCTATGACCCAAGCCCCAAGTACAGTGGCTGATAGCCAATTAGAAGAATTAGCACTTCATATCCAAACAACTAATGAATAGGTATTTTAGAAAACTTCGGATTCAATTTTTGAGAAAGGCTAGACGCAATCGCTTTTGGTCTGTTATTTCAAGCGTTTCAAGAGAGCGGTATGCCGAGCGCATTTCAGGCTCAATCATCTACGGGATTTTATCCAGTATAGCCGTCAATTTCTTTTTCCGGTCAGGAAAGGTTTATTCGTCAGGAGTAACAGGAATTGCGCAGATCGTTTCTGCCATTTCCGTTACCTACTGGGGCTTTGAAATTCCGCTTGCGCTGGTCTACTATGGCTTGAATATTCCCCTGCTGGTCATCTCCTGGTATAAGATTGGCAATAAGTTTACCATCTTTACCTTTATCACGGTTACCTTTAGCTCTTTCTTTATCCAGTTTATGCCCCATATCACCCTGACGACCGATCCACTGGTCAATGCGATTTTTGGAGGTCTCATGCTGGGGACAGGGATTGGTTTTGCCCTTCGTAATAACGTATCAAGTGGTGGCACGGATATCGTTAGTATCTTGATTCGGCAAAAGACAGGTCGTCGGGTAGGCAGCATCTCCCTCATTGTCAATGTCCTGATTATGCTGGTAGCGGGTGTTACCTTTGGTTGGAAGTATGCCCTCTATTCAATGATTGCTCTCTTTGTGTGTAGCCAGATGACGGATGTTATCTATGTCAAGCAAAAGCGCATGCAGGCTATGATTATCACCAGTTACCCCAACCGGGTCATCAAGATGATTCAAAAGAAATTGCACCGCGGTGTTACCATTATCAATGGTGCAGAGGGAGCCTATAATCACGAACAAAAAACGGTCTTGATAACCATCATTACGCGGGCTGAATTTAATGATTTTAAGGCCATTATGAAAAAGGCGGACAAGACAGCCTTTGTATCTGTCGCTGATAATGTCAATATTATTGGACGATTTGTAGAGGCTAATGAATAATGTGATATGCTATCCGTTGACAAGCACAATATATAGATATATAATATGATATGTATTCTATATGTTGTGTTTTTGAATGGAGAAAAGATGAAGAAAGTATACCTTGTTTATATCAGTTTGAGCGGAAATACCGAAAGTTTTGTAAAACGCTTAACAAATTTTTTACAGTTCCAGTCGGATTTGTCGGTGGAGCAGGTTCACGTCAAGGATCTGGTTAAACAGTCCATCCCCTTTTATGAACTTGATGCACCTTTTGTCGCCTTTTTACCGACCTATTTGGAAGGTGGAAATGGTGTAGACAATGGTGATGTTGAGATTCTAACAACACCGCTAGGAGATTTTATTGCCCATGGCAACAATGTGGAAAAATGTCTAGGGGTGGTCGGTTCTGGTAATCGTAATTTCAATAATCAATACTGTCTAACAGCCAAGCAATATGCCGAACGCTTCGGCTTTCCAGTTCTCGATAATTTTGAGCTTCGCGGTCTTCAGGACGATATTGAGCGGGTGGGGAGGAAGATTATGGAGCTAGCCTGTTCAGTACAAGGAAAATAAAAAGATACAAAAAACTCTCTAGTCAATGATATACTCCCCATATAGTGGACAGTGAAAAAACAAAAATTCACTAGACACTATAAGGGGAGTTTTCACATGTCCAAAAGAAGTCCAAAATCAGTAGAAGAAAAGTTAGAAATTGTTTGCTT
>NZ_MSJL01000062.1 GCF_001921825.1 Streptococcus acidominimus | reverse complement strand
AAGCGACTGTTCTTGGTTAAGGAATAAGCAAACAATTTCTAACTTTTCTTCTACTGATTTTGGACTTCTTTTGGACATGTGAAAACTCCCCTTATAGTGTCTAGTGAATTTTTGTTTTTTCACTGTCTACTATATGTGGAGTATATCATCACAACCTTGGTGAGGGCTTTGTGCTTATATAGTTGTTTCCTTTAGGCTCTTATAGGCATTTCGTTTATATTTTGTAATTGAACACGGACTAAAAGTTCCGAAAAAAGAGACGCAACTGTTGAAGGCTGGAGATAGAGTGAGTCAAGTATGGCTCCCCTTTAACAGAGACAGCTGTTCCAGTTTTAGCTGGCTACAATACCTCTTTAAGGATAGACGGAACTGCCGGCTCTATCAAAGGACTTCATACAAGACTTGTATCTCAATTCATTTAGGTGTATAATGTTACATGTTTTGTTTTATAGTGTAAGATGAAAGGAGAAAACATGAAAAATAAAGCAATGATGCGATTTTCCCTCTTGGTGATCTCCATCTTTTTAATGTCTCACTTGGCTATTGCACCAGCCATTCCAAAACTCTATGACTATTACCACGCAAAGAACCCAAGCCTTGGTCTTGCTTCAGTGGAGAGCTTGGTGACGGTGCCCGCTATGATGATTACCATTACGGTCTTACTCAGCAATCTAGTTGTTTCTTGGCTCGGAACCAAACGGACAGTCTTATTAGGACTGGGCTTGATTGGGGTATTCGGTGCCTTACCAACCTTTTTAAGCTCTTTCCCTCTCATCTTTATCTGTCGCTTGCTGCTAGGAGTGGGAATTGGACTCTACAATTCACTATCGATTAGTCTGATTAGCGACTTTTACGAGGGAGAAGTGCGGGCTCAAATGATTGGTCTGCGGACAGCTTTCTTAAATATCGGAAAAGCCCTAACGACCTTTATCGCAGGATATGCCTTGCTAATTGGGGTCAATTATACCTTTTTAGTCTACCTGCTTGCCTTTCCAGTCCTTATTCTCTTTTATCTATATGTTCCAGAATCTAGCCAGAATCATGTGACAGTAAAAGAGGCGGCTGTCTGGAATCGTCAGGTAGCCTTGATTATCCTCCTAACTTTCTTAGTCGGCATCAGCTATATTGGTGCTACCATTAAAATTCCGAGCCTGCTCGTGACTCAATACGGCTTTTTGACCACCTTGTCCAGCCAGTTGCTCACCATCTTGGCATTTAGTGGGATTATTACAGGCTGTTTCTTCGGACCGATTGTAAAGAAATTAGGTGATACGACTCTTTTTGCAGTCCTCATTGCCATGGGACTTGGTAATCTCCTCTTTACCCTACCGTTTCATCTTCCTCTCTTTATCCTTGCAAGTATCTTGGTAGGGATGAGTTTTGTCGGTATCATGTCCTTTCAGTTCTACTATATTTCTAGGCAGTTTCCGAAAGGACAGGTTCATTTCGTGACTAGCCTTGCCATTACAGGAGGTAATATTGGCGTTGTCTTAACGCCTGTATTCCTCACCAAATTGTTGGAAAAATTCCAGATCGAAACCTTTATTACCCCTTTTTATATCAGTAGTGCTCTAATGGCGCTTGCCTGTGTGCTAGGATATAGCTTAGTAAAGAAAGCGAGGAAATAGAATGAAAACAGCGATTTTTGAAAAGGCAGGTTCAATGATTATCGGTGAGGTAGAAAAGCCTCAACTTCAGGAAAAGGATGATGTCATTATCAAGATTGTGCGAGCATGTGTCTGTGGTTCAGACCTCTGGTCCTATTCGCATGGCGATGAGCGTGCAGCCCATTCGAACAATTCAGGACATGAAGCCTTGGGAATTGTTGAAGAAGTAGGAAGTGAGATTACCACGGTGAAACCCGGTGATTTTGTTATCGTACCCTTTACACATGGCTGTGGGCAGTGTGATGCCTGCCGTGCAGGATTTGACGGGACATGTGATAATCACCCTGCACCGACAAATTGGGGCGGTGGTTTCCAGTCAGAATACCTCCGTTTCCACTATGGCAATTGGGCATTGGTAAAGGTGCCGGGACAGCCATCTGACTATTCAGAAGGTATGCTTAAATCTCTCTTGAGCTTAGATGAGCCGCCATGCCGATCGGCAGGCTATGGCATTAGAATCAGGTGCGACCGCTGTCGTAGCAGAGCGTGGCGAGGAGGGAATTGCTAAGGTACGTGATATTTTAGGCGGTGGAGCAGACGCTGCACTGGAATGTGTCGGTACGGAAGCCGCAATCGAACAAGCTATTGGTGTACTTCACAATGGTGGACGTGTCGGCTTTGTCGGGGTACCGCATTACAATAATCGTCCACTCGGCTCAACCTTTGCCCAAAACATTTCAGTTGCAGGCGGTTCAGCTTCGGTCACCACTTATAACAAGCAAGTCTTACTAAAAGCTGTTTTGGATGGTGACATCAATCCGGGACGCGTCTTTACGCAGACCTATGCCTTAGAGGATGTCAACCAAGCCTACCAAGACATGGCGGATCGCAAGGTGATTAAATCCATGTTAATTGTCGCGGAAGGCGACTAATCAAGTCCATGATGCATGCTCTTTGAAAGTCAAAGGGAGGAGGAGGCTAGCTACGCTCTTCTTATCTCTAACCTCTCACAATGTTCAATCCTGCAAGCTCGCTTCCTTTTGAGCTTCAGTGACTACCAATTTTGAACTAAACAAAAGACGCAGGAAATCAAAGTTTTTGATCACTTGATTTCCTGCGTCTTTACTATTTGAAGATTTTTTGTCCAGCCTCGTTTTAGTGAGTATTATGGGCTTGGCTGGAAAATGATATAAGGATCTGGCGCATAGGGCTGACCATCAAATCCATGAACTTGCTCAAGGATAGTCTGTGCCAGTTGCCAGCCAATAAAAGGACCACAGGTAAGACCTGATGAACCAAGACCGCTTGCGACTAAAATAGAGGGATGATTGGACAGGCGTCCGTAGAAAGGTAGAAAATCTGAAGTATAGGCACGGGTTCCAACGCGTGTGTCGCTGATGGTGTAGCGTTCCAAGTCTGGAATAAAAGAAGTTGCCTCCTCTTTCATCTGCTGGAGTTTCTCCTTATCAAGGGATAGATCATAGCCCATATCATTTTCATGGGTCGCTCCGATGACTAATTTTCCCTGTTCAAAGGGAAGAATATCAATCTCCCCATGAAGCATACACCCCGGCCAATTGTCGGTCGCAAAATTAGTATCAAGCGTCAGCAATTGCCCTTTCTGTGGCGCAATATCGACTTGATAGCCTAGAGGAGTAAGGAGGTCTGGCAACCAAGCCCCAGCTGCCAAGATAAGCTCATCATAGTCGTATCTGCTAGCCCCTACTTGGATCTGCTTGTCAGCTAAGAGCTTGGCACGTCCTTTGATTAAGCACCCGCCCTGTTCTTGGAATAAGTCCTGCAATTGATCTAAGAGTTGCCCACCATCAACTCGTCCACCACCATGTGCAAGGACAGCCCCTTGATCTGTTACAAGCGGAGGGATTTTCTCTTTTAATTCTTGTCCCCTTAACACATCAAGTTGCCCAATCATTGGCGAATGAACCTGTCTTTCTTGAGCAAGACTTGCTAGTTTATCTAGTAGCGTCTCTTTCTTTTTAAAGACCAAGGTTCCTGTTTGTCGGTAGGGGAGTTGGGCAATGCCTGCTTCTTGTAAATCCTGCATCAAGTCCAGATAAAAGGCTGCCCCCTTATCCACCAAGCGATACCAAGTTTGGTTGCGGCGCTGGGAGAGCCAAGGACAGATGATACCAGCAGCAGCCCTCGTTGCATTTCCTGTCCCTTCGTCAATTAGTAGGACCTGCATATCTGGATTTTGAGAGAGGTAAAAGGCAGCAGTAGAACCCACAATGCCTCCACCAATAATGACTATCTTCTTCTGTTTCATACCTCTAGTATAACATAAAGAGACATCTATCTATTGAGAAAGTAGCAGTATTGAACTAGATATTTCCCTCGCTCAATTCTATGTAAATATATTTGTCATAGCTAATCTTTAGCTTAACTCCATTCAGTTAAGAAAAGCTACATTGGCTGAGAAGCAGGATAGTGAATGTTAGATGATGACAAGGCTAGAGGAAATATGTTGAATAAGATATGTCGCCAGAGTGTGGCATAGAACCTTCAGCATAAGCATAGAAGTATATTGCTTGTATCTTTCTGCCCATTGTCTTCTGTGCTCGTTCATGATAGAATAGAAAAAAAGGAGAAGATATGCCAAATGTAATGTACCCAGAAGTCATGACTATTGGAATTGGAGCTATCAAGGTTGCGACCGTTGGCGATAGTTTAACCTATGGCTATGGCTTAGAAAATCGAGAACGTGATGCTTATCCCAGTATCTTGGCTGAAAAGTTAGGTCACCATTATCAAGTATCAAATTTCGGTTTGAGTGGACGATCCTTGCAGTCTACTTCAGACTATCCCTATTTACAAGAAAAAAATGCCCAGTTATCGTTGGAGAGTGAAGCAGATATCGTCATCATTATGATTGGAAGTAATGATAGCCGTGCTCCTTATTGGAATAAAGAACGCTTTATCACGGAATATGGCGAATTAGTGGATCGCTACCTGCAAATGCCTAGTCAGCCAGATGTCTATCTCTTAGTGCCCCCTTATGTTCCAACCAGTCGCTTTGGGCTCAACAATGCTATTGTCCGTAGCGAATTACAGGAAATCATTCCCCGAATTGCCGAGGAGAAAGGGCTAGAATGGATTAACCTTTACCCGCTGACAGAGGGACAGGCAGCGTATTACAGTGACGGGCTACATTTGACCCCGCTTGGAAATCAGCTAGTAGCAGAGACGGTTTACGCAGCAATTATGGGAGAAAGTCTTAGGTAAAGTTTACGAAAATATGCTATACTAAATAATAGAGAAATGGAGAGAATTATGGCAAAAAGAGAATTTATTCATCGAATAATTATCATTGGCTTGCTGGCGCTAGGGATAATGGCACTGCGGATCTGGGTCTTTGAACCGGTCACTATCACGAAACAGATGGCAAATCGCTACCTCAAAGAAAATGATATTATCATTGCGGTGAAAGGCAAGGAACTTGAATATGGCGATTTTGTCTTATATCAAGTAGATGGGGAAGAGCATGTCGGTCGGATCATTGCCAAGGAGGGCGATAGCCTCACCTATATGGATGATGTGTTGTACCGTAATAACGAAATTGTCGAGGAGACCTACCTAAGTAAATCAGCTAATCATCAAGACTACTACACAGAAGATGTCATAGTTCCCCGTCTTGAAAAAAAGAATTACTGGATTCTAAATGACATTCGCACTAACCGCAAAGATAGTCGCACACTCGGCTTGATTTCATCTAAACAGGTCATCGGTCGCCTGACCTTCCGTATCAGTCCAATCGGCGAATTTGGCTTTATCGATAACGGTCTAACCCAGAAGTAGGGTTAGTTTTTTTCTTCACAAATTAGACTAGACCAATTTTAGAATTGACAAATAAAAATCTTTACTATATACTATCATTATTGGTTTTATTTAGATAAAAGATGACTATACCAATTTATCAATTTGTGATTTAGAAATGGATGGTAAATAATATGTGTGGAATCGTTGGTGTTGTTGGAAATACAAACGCAACTGATATTTTACTTCAAGGACTTGAAAAATTAGAATACCGTGGATATGATTCAGCAGGAATTTTTGTCACAGGTGGAGCAGCAGGACACTTGGTCAAATCTGTTGGACGCATTGCCGATCTGTCGGCTAAGGTCGGAGATGCTGTGGAGGGGACAATTGGAATCGGGCATACCCGTTGGGCAACTCACGGAAAACCAACAGAAGACAATGCCCACCCTCACACTTCGCAAACAGGACGCTTCGTCCTAGTGCACAATGGTGTGATTGAAAATTATCTGGAAATGAAGACCAATTACTTGGCAGGTCATGACTTCAAGGGACAGACAGATACAGAAATCGCGGTTCACTTGATTGGTAAGTTCGTCGAAGAAGACAAGTTGTCCGTACTTGAAGCCTTTAAGAAAGCCCTTCATATTATCCAAGGGTCTTACGCCTTTGCCTTAGTTGATACTGCAAATCCTGATACGATTTATGTAGCTAAGAACAAATCGCCCCTTCTTATCGGTCTTGGTGACGGCTACAACATGGTCTGTTCTGATGCCATGGCAATGATTCGTGAAACCAGTGAATACATGGAAATTCACGATAAAGAATTGGTTATCGTGAAAAAAGAGGGTGTGGAAGTGATGGACTATGATGGTAAAAGAATCGAACGCGGTAGCTATACAGCAGAATTGGACTTATCAGACATCGGTAAAGGGACCTATCCTTTCTACATGCTAAAAGAAATTGATGAGCAACCAACTGTTATGCGTAAGCTAATCAGCGCATATTCGGATGCAGACGGGCAGATGAAGGTTGACCCAGCCATTGTCAAAGCTGTTCAGGAAGCAGATCGCATCTATATTCTTGCGGCAGGAACTTCTTACAATGCAGGTTATGCTTCTAAGAACATGATAGAGGCTCTGACAGACACGCCAGTTGAATTGGGTGTGGCTTCTGAGTGGGGCTACCACATGCCACTCTTGAGCAAGAAACCGCTCTTCATCTTGCTAACCCAGTCTGGTGAAACAGCTGATAGTCGACAAGTATTGGTGAAAGCTAACGAAATGGGGATTCCAAGTTTGACCATTACCAACGTTCCGGGATCTACCCTTTCACGTGAAGCGACCTATACCATGCTTCTTCATGCAGGACCTGAAATTGCAGTAGCTTCTACCAAGGCCTATACAGCACAAGTTGCAGCCCTCGCTTTCCTATCAAAAGCAGTTGGAGAAGCAAATGGCAAGCAAGAAGCGCGTGAGTTTGACTTGGTGCATGAATTATCAATCGTAGCACAATCAATTGAAGCCACCTTGTCTGAAAAAGACATGATTGCTGAAAAAGTGGAGAAGTTACTCGCAACAACTCGCAATGCCTTTTATATCGGTCGCGGAAATGACTACTATGTAACGATTGAAGCGGCACTTAAATTAAAAGAAATTTCCTATATCCAATGTGAGGGATTTGCAGCTGGTGAATTGAAACATGGAACGATTTCCCTAATTGAAGATGGCACCCCAGTTATCGCCTTGATTTCAGCTAGCGAGAAAGTCGCTGCGCACACACGCGGAAATATCGCAGAAGTCGTTTCCCGCGGTGCTCACATCTTGACCGTTGTCGAAGAGGGGCTGGAGCGCGAAGAGGATGATATTGTGGTCAACAAGGTTCACCCATTCCTTTCCAGCATTTCAATGGTGATTCCAACCCAACTGATTGCCTACTATGCATCACTTCAACGCGGACTAGACGTTGATAAACCACGTAATTTAGCGAAAGCCGTTACCGTAGAATAAAAAAGAATCCTCGTAGCCTGCTACGGGGTTTTTGAGTGTACCAGTAACTAGGGAATGGATGCTAATAGGAAATAGGTTGGGAGTTTCTGGGCTTAGCGAGTACAGATGGGGTACAGTCGCTTTCTACATCATTTTTATCAGGTATAAATCTTTTGTATAAAGTCGAAAAACCTATTTACATAAGGCGTTCTTTTTGCTATAATCATTGATGTAAGGAGAAGAAGAATGAGAAAAATATTTGGGTTCATCAGTGGGATTGCGATCCTCTCTCTTTTTATCTACGGCTTTCAGCTCCTCTCAAGGCTAGAAGAGGATGTGGGAAAGTCATCACGAGAAGCTAAAAAAGTAGACTTGCTCCACCACAATCCAGACGTCTATGCTTGGTTGAGGGTGGATGGAACGAAGATAGACTATCCAGTCGCCCAACATCCGACCGATGATAGCTATTATTTGTCTCATGACTTAGATGGTGCAGTGACCTATTACGGGGCTATTTTTACAGAATTAGTCAATTCTAAAACCTTGGATGATCCTCTCACTATCATCTATGGGCACGCTATGGTTGATGATTCTATGTTTGGCTCCTTGGATTATTTTGCGGATCGACAGTTTTTCAAAGACCATCCCCTGATAAGGATTGATACTATAGACCATCACTATGAATATGACATCGTAGCCGCACACCCTTATATAGATGACCACCTCTTTCAAAGTTTCCAGTTAGGGACGAGAAGCGGCTTAACCCACTACCTTGACACCCTAAAGGAACGAGTAGAGGCCTATGGTGGCTCTTACCGATCCTTGCCGATTGAAAAAGACAAGGACAGGTTTTTAATCCTTTCGACATGTGATGCTGTGAACAATAATCAACGCTATGTCGTTACTGCTCGTTTAAGATCTACTACAGAAAGGACAGATACATGAACCACAAGATGAAACTTTCCAGATTTTGGAGGCTGTCTCTAGGTTTATTACTTTTGGGAATTGGTCAGAGACTGATTTATACAGGAGTGGTCTCTCCTTGGGCTAGAGACAGGGGCTTGCCCGTCCTTCTACTAGTACTAAGCCTAGTTGCCCTTGTCTTAGGGATAGCGTTGCTCCTTCCTTTGCTTGTTTGGTTTTACAAGCTCCATCGGTCTGATAAACGACTGACAAAGCTTGTCTTGCTTTACCTTGTGAGCGCAGTTCTTTCGGGTCTCATCATTGGTGGACTAGGTCAACTGTTGTATGATCATACCAGCTTTGCCTACGATGCCGTGCGGATAGGTGTTTGGACAATGAGTACCATCGTTCAAAGTGTCCTAAAGGTAATCTTGTGTTTTGGGTTGGTTAGTATTCATAAGAATTTGCCTATTAGGGAAAGAAGGCACTGCCTATGGCTACCATTAACAGGAGTGGTATCCGTGTCTATTGGTCTGGTTCTTCTCAACTATTGGCTACCGACTGTTGGAGCAGTCCTTGTGTCCGTTATTGATGCGATTGTACTAATTTTTACACTCTATTATTTTATTTATACTCGTCAAAAATCAAATTCTGACGTCGTTAATTCACCTTGCTGAACTTCAGTTCTACCTGCAGTTTCATTGCCTAGTCAGATTTTGATTTTTATAGAGTATTACCTTGTAAAGGAGACGTCCCATGAAACGACTTCATAAGTTGATGACCTGGTTCTTGTTGGCAACCTTGTTGATTTCCAATAGTCCCATTATGTATGCGGAGGAAATCGGTCAAGCAATCAAGCAAGGTCAGCTGGAGGCAGACTATCAAGAAGCGCTTGAGGAAGCGAATAAACAAACGGTTGGCTCTGACAATGCCAATCATACAGCACCAGCCCCTGCTGGACAAGAGGCGAGCCCGTCAAAGGAGGAGGCGGGTGACGCAATCCAACAACCCAAGGTGGTGGCACAAGAAAGTGATGCCGAAAGCGCTTTGAAAGCCCAATACGGTGAACCAGTAGCCGTTAGTGGTCAAGAACAGCTCTATCGTGTGGATGA
>NZ_MSJL01000061.1 GCF_001921825.1 Streptococcus acidominimus | reverse complement strand
ATTTTACAACACAGGCTGGCATCACTCTATCCATGTCACGAGTTGGGAAATGTATCGACAATGCACCAATTGAAAGTTTCTTTGGGCATTTCAAGACAGAGTCTTATCATCTCAAGAAATACAAGACTTACGAGGAGCTAGTCGCAGATGTGGAAAGCTATATCCAGTTTTACAATACACAACGTTATCAAGCTAAATTAAACAACCTGACCCCTTGGGAATTCAGGAATCAGGTTGCTTAATATCTTTTATTATTTGACTGTCTACTTGACAGGGAGCAGTTCATTTCTCCTGGCGAGGGCTTTGTGCTGTTTTCAAGGTTTTACAGGCGAGGACAAGCCATCAGGGCTTCTGTCCACTTCCTTTTCTAGTGTCTTATTTTACAGTACGGACACGCATTGTGTTTGTTGAACCAGCAACGCCTACTGGCACACCTGCCACGATAACAATGTTGTCACCTGATTGAACAAGACCTGCTTTGATTGCTTCGCGTTCTGCCAATTCAAACATGTCATCAGTAGAAGCTGGTTTGTCAGTCACGACTGGAATAACACCCCAGTTAATCATCAATGATTTTTGTACTTCTTCTGTAAAGGTTACAGCCAAGATGTCTGCGTCTGGACGGTATTTAGAGATCGAACGTGCTGAAAATCCAGTTTCAGTTACGGTTACAACCAATTTGATGTCCATTGAGTGGCAAGCATCACGAACAGCTGACGCAATAACTTCAGTCTTGCTTGTACGTTCAAAGTTTGTCGCGTCTAAACGACCGTATTCGTTCAAGAGAGTTTGCGCATTTTTAGCAATGGTTGCCATTGTACGAACTGATTCTACTGGGTATTTACCGTTCGCTGACTCACCTGAAAGCATGGTTGCATCTGTTCCATCAATAACAGCGTTAAATACGTCTGATACTTCTGAACGAGTTGCACGTGGTTTTTCAGTCATTGTTTCAAGCATGTTTGTTGCTGTAATAACTGCTTTACCAGCTGTATTGACTTTTGTGATTATCATTTTTTGGTAAACTGGAACCATTTCAAATGGTACTTCAATTCCCATGTCACCACGGGCAATCATGATACCGTCTGCTGCGTCAATGATTTCATCAATATTGTCGATACCTTGTTGGTTTTCGATTTTCGCAAACAATTTCACATGATCATTTCCAGTTTCTTCACAGATAGCGCGCACTTCATTCACGTCTTTTGCTGTACGAACGAATGAAATCGCGATAAAGTTCAAGCCTTGCTCAAGACCGAAGCGGATGTCTGCGTTGTCACGTTCAGCAAGCGCTGGGAAAGGAATCTTAGTGTAAGGAATATTTACACCTTTTTGTTTTGCAATCACGCCGTCATTTTCAACGGTTACTTCAAATTCACGCTTTTCATCATCTTTGGCAAAGACACGGAGACCAAGTTTTCCATCATCAACAAGGATTTGTTTCCCAACTTCAACATCATCATAGATGTCAAGACCGCCTGCAACGTTCAAGGCAATCACTTCACGAGTTGATTTGATTCCTTGCTTTGTAGCTACGCGAAGCGTTTCACCAGTTGTATAGGCATATTCTTTGGCATCACCTTCAAACAATTCGGTACGGATTTCTGGGCCTTTTGTATCGAGCAAGAAAGCAACTTTTTGACCAGCGATTTCTTCTGCACGGCGTACTGTTGCCATACGTTCTCCCTGCTCTTGGTGGTCACCATGAGAGAAGTTGAAACGGAAGACGTTTGCCCCTTCTTTAATCAATTCAGCGATCTTTTGAGCAGATGCTTCAACGTCGAGTTTTTCACCCCAGTAACCATCTTCACCGAATTTTTTACCACCACGGATTTCAACCGCAGGACCCAATGTAGCAACAAGTTTTACGCGTTTATTCATGATTTGTTTTTTCTCCTTTTTTGCAACCAGTTTATACGAATGTTTAATAACGAGACAAGCTACGAGCTAGTCCAGCTAATTTGGCATCTCCTTTATGAGGGTTGTTGACAATAATCTTACCATCTTCACCTAGGCAGAAAAGAGCATTTTCTTCTTTCGTACCAAGGATTGGGTTGGCAACAAGATCATCTTTATGAACACCAACGGCAAGACCACCATGACCTTCTTTAAGCAACTCAACGGCATAAGCTCCCAAGCGTGAAGCAAGAACACGGTCACGAACCGTTGGACGACCACCGCGTTGGATGTGACCCAGTTCGATTGCACGAAGATCACTTGTGTCGCCAGCTTCTTTTAATTTTTTCGCAAATTCATGAGCAGACATAACACCTTCAGCAAGCATGACGATATTGTGGTTTTTCCCTTTTTCATATCCCTTACGGATACTTGCAACGACATCTTCAATCTTGAAATCTTCTTCTGGTACGATAATTTCATCCGCACCGATAGCAATACCTGTCCAAAGAGCAATATCACCTGCATGGCGACCCATTACTTCTACAACGAATGTACGGCGGTGACTCATTGCTGTGTCGCGGATTTTATCAACCGCGTCCATCACGGTCATACATGCTGTATCAAAACCAATGGTAAAGTCTGTACCTGGAATGTCATTATCGATAGTTCCTGGAATACCGATCGCTGGGAAACCATGTTCGGTCAAGCGCATAGCACCGTGATATGAACCGTCGCCACCGATTACAACAACTCCCTCAATCCCGTGTTTTTTCAATTGCTCAATCCCTTTTAATTGACCTTCTAATTGAGCAAACTCTGGGTAGCGAGCAGAGTACAACATGGTACCACCAGTTCCTAGAATCCCGCTAACACCTTCTTTGGTCAAAGGGAAAATATCTCCAGCAACCATTCCGGCATAGCCATAGTTAATCCCAAAGACTTCCATCCCTTCTGAAATTGCTTTACGAACGACTGCACGGACGGCAGCATTCATACCAGGGGCGTCACCACCACTGGTCAAAACAGCAATACGTTTCATTTAACTAATGCTCCTTTTTTCATTTTTAACGGTATCATTATATCACATTTACCCGCAGTATGCTTGACTTTTTCTATTTTTTTAGCGAAAAACCGTTTTCATTGAAACTTTCTGTAAGCGATTTTGCAATTCGGTCGATTTTTCAATAAAAATCCGTTCTAATTGCACGGTTTGATTGCGGTTTTGATAGTGTAACACAACGGGAATTGTCCCTGGGTATTCCGATAAAATCCGAGCAATCATCTGGTCATTGTTTCCATTTTCCAGTAGGATCCAAAGTTTTTCAGAATGTGGCTCTTCCAGTCCAGTCAAGACCAACTGTAATTGACCATCTCTTTCTTGAACCCTACCAGTTAGATAGAAAATATCCCCCTCTTTGAGGAAGGTCTGATAGCGTTGGTAGGTTTCGGGAAATAGAGTGACGTCGAGTTTTTTCTTAGTATCCGTCACCTGAATAAATGCCATCTGTTGACCCGTTTTCTTCGTGCGAATGACGCGAACCGACTGAATCTGCCCCAAAACAGTGACCGTACTTCCTGCCAGCAATTCTGAAAACGGGGTATGGGGTCTACTGGACGATGAAGCTAACAGTACTAAGGGATGGGGACTGATACCAACCCCAATAATAGCCTGCTCTAGGCTGAATTTCTCACTATCACTATAATCTTCAGCTTCCTGCCAGCTATAACTTTCCTCTGAAAAGAAGGTGCCAAAAGTATCCGCAAAGACAAAAAGATTGTCCAAATTTTCCAAAATCTTCTTTCGATTCGGTTCAAAAAGATCAAAGAGCCCTAGCTGAATCAAGGGTTTCAGGGTTTCCTGCTTTTTAAATGAGGCAGGCAGGCGCAAGATAAAATCCTCCACACTCTTAAAAGGGCGTTCTTCCATCAGCCAAAAGCTCAAGTCCTTGGGCAAGCCCTTTATATTTTTTAGTCCCATGAAAATCTTCTTCTCGTCAAATTTGTCATGGTAGGGAATGGTATTGATGGTCACTGGTGCCACCTGAAAATCGAATTGTAGGGCGTCGGATATGTAGTCACTACTTGAATAATTCAGCATGATGTCAAAAAAGACATCGGGATAATGGGTTTTAAAATATGCCAATTGAAAGGCGAGGGCTGAATAGGCATAAGCATGACTGCGATTGAAACCATAGCCTGCAAATTTTGCCATCATGGCAAAGATGGCACGCGCCTTGGTCTCATCATGCCCATTTTTGAGAGCACCTGCAAGAAAGTCTGCTTCCATGCTCTGCATTTCTGCCTTATTTTTCTTGGACATGGCACGGCGCAACAAGTCGGCTTTTCCCAGTGTAAATCCCGCAAAGCGCTGGGCAATCTGCATGACCTGCTCCTGATAGAGCATGATCCCATAGGTCGGTCGTAAAATCGTTGCAATCGAATCATCTAACAAATCGACAGCTTCTTGACCGTGCTTGCGCTTGACAAAGTTGTCTGAATAGTCACTTGCTCCTGGGCGATTCAGGCTAGTGGTTGCCACAACATCTTCAAAGCGACTTGGCTGAACCCGTTTCAGAAGATGAATGGCGCCCGGTTGTTCAAACTGGAAGATTCCCTTGGTCTGTCCCTTGGCAAAGAGCGCCAAAGTTGCTTCATCTTCCAAGTTGATCTCGGAAATCAGCATCTTCTTGCCGTATTTTTCTTCGACAGCTGCCGCCATTTTCTGTACGAAGGTGAGATTGCGCAGACCGAGGAAGTCCATTTTTAAGAGACCATTTGCTTCGACCGCATGGGCATCATACTGGGTAATCAGCATGTCCTCACCCGTCTTTAAAGGGATCGTATCCGTCAGCTCTTCATCACTCATCACGACACCTGCCGCATGAATAGAGGTCTGCCGTGGTTGTCCCTCGATCTGCTGGGCAATGGCATAGGCTTTCTGGTATTCAATCTTGCTATTGATCAGCTGCCTAAAGGAGGCATTGCGTTCATAGGCTGTTGCTAGGGTATCGCGGAAAGAAATTTTCTTGGTAATGGCGCTGACTTCGTATTCTGGCGTGCCGTAGCGCTTCAGGACATCACGCAGAGCCTGCTTGGCACCAAAGGTTGAGTAGGTCACAATCTGCGCTGCATGAAATGTCCCGTAACGCTCCCGCACATAGCGGATAAAATCTCCACGGTGGATGTCTGGAATGTCAATATCAATATCGGGCATACTGTAACGTTCCAGATTTAAAAACCGTTCAAAGAGTAGATTATGCTTGACAGGGTCAATCCCTGTAATGTAAAGGACATAGGCAACCAAGCTCCCGACAGCAGAACCACGTCCCATTCCCATATAATAGCCCTGACTGCGCCCAAACCGTAGCAAATCCCAAACGATTAGGAAGTAGTCATCAAAGCCCATTTGGTGGATAACTGCCAACTCCTGCTCCAAGCGCTCCCGATAGGCAGGGGCTGTGAGTCCCCTGCTCCGCAAGCCTTCTTCAGCCTTTTCACGAAGCTCTTCCACCGCTAAGCGATTGCGATTGAAACGAGGCAATTTCAAGTCTTTATTGAGATCATAACCAATGCCAGAGACCAAGCGGTTTAATTCCTCTATTGATTCTGGAAAACGTTGGCGAAAGATCGCTGCCAGACTGTCTAGGCTTAGCAAGGATTGGTTATGAACAATCTGCGAGACTTGGTTGAGCGGGACATTTTCCTGAATGGCATGGAGAACCTGTAAGACCTCGACTTGTCCTTCTTCAAAATACCTCACCGTATGCAAGGGGATCAAGGGACGGCTGGTCGTCAAGGGTGGCGTTGTCTCGCAGACCCCGATATAAAAATCAAGTCCCAGATCATAGGTTTCAATCCCATCAAAATAGGGAATAATGACCGCAATTCCTGTCAGATAAGGTCGGATAGCCTCTAATTCTCTTTGCCCTGTCATCTTGGCTGTTGAGATTTTCAAGAGATTTTGATAACCTGCTGTATTTTGGGCAATAAGCTGAAATACCAAGCTATCTTCGGGAGAGACCCTCAACTCCATTTCACAGCCAATGACCGGCTGAATGCCTGCTTTCTCACACGCCTCCATGAAGCTATAAGCTGCATAGAGATTATCACGATCCATGATCCCCAGATGTGTATAGCCCAGTTCCTTGGCACGCGCCACATAGTGCTCAATAGTCATCATACTATCCATAAAGGTATAGACGGTCTTGGTATCCAACTGTGCTAGCATATCTCCTCCTTTTTCTGATTCCTATTTCTACTCTGCAACAATCATATTCATACTAGTCTAGAGCTACCTCATCATATACTGGTATACCTGTGGCTAGCTAATCCTCTTTAAAACCACATTCACTCTAAGTCAGTAGAGCCTGTGACTAGCTTCCGATTGATTTTCAAAGAGTATAGTTATTTAGTTTACTTTTAGTACTAGCTCAAACAGTCTGGGGAGAGACTGTTTGAGGTCGGAAATAAAGAAAACGAAGTTTTCGTCAACACAGTCTATTCCTAGACTATTTGACACGAGCACTGCTCGTTTTATCTCCCACCTCCCACAGTCTATTCCTAGACTATTTGACACGAGCACTGCTCGTTTTATCTCCCACCTCCCACAGTCTATTCCTAGACTGTGGGAGCGAGCAAAGGCATACCCCATTTATGTATTAACAGTCACTTCCCTGACTGTTAATACCGTATCTGTACAACGAGCAAGCTCGTAACAGCTACGGCAAAATAGGAGTTTTGACGAGTGAAAAGCTCCAGTGGAGGTTTTCAGCCTATTTCCTAAAGAACCATCATCAGCTAAAGCTGAAACAGTTATGTCTCTTTTTTGCACAGCTCGTAGCTCGAGTTCAGTTATACAAGATGTGAAGCCGTTAAAAAACCGAACGAAAAATAGGAGACTGACGAGGTGTTCGATGAACACAAGGAAGTCTATCTTTTTTCCGAGGTTTTAGGCTGAACTCAATTAACCAAGATACGAGGACGTTAAAAGCACACAGTGAAAATAGGAAATACGACGACGAAGCCAGTGAGAGTTTGCTTCGCAAACTTCTATCTTCCACCTCTAAAGGTATAGTATACCTTTAGAGGTGGAAGTATTTATCCCTAAAGGGAGCCACAGCTGACACGAGTTGCACTCGTTCTATCTCCAACCTTCAACAGTCTATCCCCAGACTGTTGAAGCAACTAAAGTTGCAACAGTTGCGTCTCTTTTTCACCTAGTGCTTAGTCCGAGTTCAGTTATACAAGACGAGTTAACGAAGTAATAAAAGATAAACTAAAGGACTATATCATTTGTCTGCTTTCTTATCTACTATTATACACCAAAAAAATGCCCCTTGCTACTATTAACTTTTAGCTTCTTCCTAGGCTAAGACTTCAAACTAATAGATTCCTGATAGAGGAAACTCTAGGGACTGTGGCATCAGGTTTTTCTTGCATCTAGTATGAAACTCTTATTTTTTAGATATTTTCTTTAAAAATTAAAATAATCCTTGCAATCTGATTTAAATTATTGTATTATATAGATAAGACAAGTATACAAATAGACTTGTACGCTATTATTTATTCATATTGAAAGGAGCTATCATGACTTGGAAATTCGATAACAACTTCCCTATCTATATTCAAATCGCCAATACGATTAAATTGCAGATTGTGACACATCAACTCCAGTCAGGGGATAAACTGCCCACTGTCCGTGACTTAGCGGAAATTGCTGGGGTCAATCCCAATACCGTTCAACGCGCCTTGTCCGATCTCGAAAGCGAGGGATTTGTTTACTCGGTTCGTACAACAGGACGCTTCGTGACAGATAACCTTGATCTCATTCAAGAGACTAGAGTTAATCTAGCAAAGGATGAGCTGGAAAACTTTGTCAACAACATGTTAGACTTAGGGTTTGAGCGAAAAGAGCTCGTGCAGCAATTAGATCACTATTTGAAAGGAGAATAAGGATATGGAAAATCATTTTACACTCGTTGAACTTCAACAGGTATCAAAAGCTTACGGCGGTTTGGTGGCACTCAATAATATCAACCTCAAACTGTCTGCTGGAAAAATTATTGGTCTGTTAGGACCAAATGGATCGGGGAAGACGACCTTGATTAAATTGATCAACGGTCTCTTGCAACCTGAATATGGTCAGATTTTAATCAACGGTCGCACACCTTCTCCAGAAACCAAACAAATCGTATCCTACCTACCAGATACGACCTACTTGGATGAAAATATGCGCATCATTGAAGCGATCGAACTCTTCAAAGATTTCTACACTGACTTTGATGAGGCGCGTGCCCTTCACCTCCTCCAAGATCTCAATATCGAGCTTAACAGTCGTATCAAGCATTTATCAAAAGGAAACAAGGAAAAGGTTCAATTGATTTTGGTCATGAGTCGGCAAGCTCTCTTATATGTCCTTGATGAGCCAATCGGTGGTGTCGACCCAGCTGCTCGTGACTATATCTTGCAGACGATTATCAACAACTATTCTCCAACCTCTTCTGTACTGATTTCGACCCACTTGATTTCAGATGTCGAACAGATCCTTGATGAGGTGATCTTCCTCCAGTACGGCAATATCATTCGCCATAGCAATGTGGATGATTTGCGGATCGAAAGTGGAGAATCTATCGATGAACTCTTCCGCCGTGAATTTAAGGCTTAGCAAAGGAGACTATTATGTTTGGAAAGCTATTAAAATATGAATTTAAGTCCGTCGGCAAATGGTATCTCGGACTCTATGCCGCAGCCGGACTACTCTCTGTTATTATTGGACTATGGCTACAAAACCTCCTCCAACGTCCAGAATCCACCTTATATGAGAATGAAGTCAACACTACACTAAGCAATACCTTTGAAGGTGTCATCCTAACGGCAATCATTGCTAGCTTTGCAGTTATCATTGTAGGTCTCTTCCTCTCCACCCTCTTTCTCATTGTCAATCGTTTCAGGAAAAATGTTTACGGTCGACAAGGCTACTTGACCATGACCCTTCCTGTTACGAACCATCAGATCATCCTTAGTAAACTAACGGCTGGTTTCGTCTGGAGCCTCCTATCTGGTATCGCCACTCTATTGTGCATACTTATCATAGCTCTTACAGCTGCTGCTCCAGCAATGAACATTTATACAAGTGAGCTAATCCAGGTGATAAACGAGATCCAACAAAGTCTAGGAACAAACTTTGGGGTTTATTATATCTTTAGTATCCTTGTAAGCACTGCACAGTCTGTTCTCTTAATTTACTTTGCCATTTCACTTGGTCAGCTATTCAAGGATCACCGTACCTTGCTCGCTATCGTCTTCTATTTTGCCATCAACTTTGCGGAAAATATCATCAATTTCATATTGCTGATGCCTATGACTTTATATGATGGATCATTCATAACCACATATAGCATCTTTTCACTATTCCTATCCATCCTCCTCACCATCGGCTACTACTTCGGTACCCACTACATTATGACCCATAAATTGAACTTACAGTAAAGAAAAAAACTCTGAAACACTGAACTGTGATATACTCCCCATATAGTGGACAGTGAAAAAACAAAAATTCACTAGACACTATATGGGGAGTTTTCACATGTCCAAAAGAAGTCCAAAATCAGTAGAAGAAAAGTTAGAAATTGTTTGCTTATTCCTTAACCAAGAACAGTCACTTACCCAACTCAGTAAACAATATCAGGTCGATCATCAA
>NZ_MSJL01000060.1 GCF_001921825.1 Streptococcus acidominimus | reverse complement strand
GATACAGATGGCGATCAAGACCCAGATGTAACCGATCCAGATGATGATAACGATGGCTACACAGATGATCAAGAAAAGACTGCTAATACAGATCCGAAAGATCCAAATAGTAAGCCAACGGCAGCGGTTGGTGATATTGATAACAAGACTGTTATTGAAAAACAACCAATTGAAGCAATTGATGTCCCAGTAACAAATGTACCAAGTAAGGGTAGTGTAGAAGTGACAGGTCTTCCAGATGGCTTGACCTATGATCCAGCGACTGGTAAGATCACTGGTACACCAACTGTGACTGATTGGGGTACAACCGAAGAAGAACGCGACTTCCCAGTGAAAGTTGTGATCAAGGATGAAACTGGTACTCCGATTGCCGAAAAAGAAATTACCATCAAGGTGCAACGCGATACAGATGGCGATCAAGACCCAGATGTAACCGATCCAGATGATGATAACGATGGCTACACAGATGATCAAGAAAAGACTGCTAATACAGATCCGAAAGATCCAAATAGTAAGCCAACGGCAGCGGTTGGTGATATTGATAACAAGACTGTTATTGAAAAACAACCAATTGAAGCAATTGATGTCCCAGTAACAAATGTACCAAGTAAGGGTAGTGTAGAAGTGACAGGTCTTCCAGATGGCTTGACCTATGATCCAGCGACTGGTAAGATCACTGGTACACCAACTGTGACTGATTGGGGTACAACCGAAGAAGAACGCGACTTCCCAGTGAAAGTTGTGATCAAGGATGAAACTGGTACTCCGATTGCCGAAAAAGAAATTACCATCAAGGTGCAACGCGATACAGATGGCGATCAAGACCCAGATGTAACCGATCCAGATGATGATAACGATGGCTACACAGATGATCAAGAAAAGACTGCTAATACAGATCCGAAAGATCCAAATAGTAAGCCAACGGCAGCGGTGGGTGATATTGATAACAAGACTGTTATTGAAAAACAACCGATCGATCCAATTGATGTTCCAGTAGTGAATGTACCAAAGGGTGGTAGTGTATATGTTGCCGGTCTCCCAGACGGCTTGACCTATGATCCAGCGACTGGTAAGATCACTGGTACCCCAACTGTAAACAATTGGGGTAAAGATGAGGAAGAAATTAACTTCTTGATTACAGTCTTTATAAGTGATGCAGATGGGAAAACAATTGCTGAAAAAGACTTCGTTATCAAGGTTCAACGTGATACAGATGGCGATCAAGACCCAGATGTAACCGATCCAGATGATGATAATGATGGCTACACAGATGAGCAAGAGAAGAACGCAGGCACAGATTCGAAAGATCCAAATAGCAAGCCAGGTGCTGCTACTGTGAAACCAGCTGGAAAAGCAATTCTTCCGAAAACAGGAACAGAAACTTCTAATTTGGGAGTGTATGGTCTTGCTGCTCTCGGTGCCGTAGGATTGTTGGCTCTTGGTAAAGGTAAAAAAGAAGAGGAAGAATAAATCCTCCTAGAAATACCGACTAGAGTTGGCTAGACTATCCTCTTTATAGCTATTCTAGAATAGTGAAGAGGGCATCAGCTTTCATTGGCTGAAAACCTCATAGAGCAAAGCAAACAAGTTCCAAAGTCTTAAATGGCTTTGGAGCTTGTTTTGCTTTTATAGTCGCTCAGTTTACTTTTATTACTTCGTTAACTCGTCTTGCTGTACTCCAGTACTACCTGCCGAAAACTTCGTTTTCATCATTTCCCGCCTCCCCTAGTCTAACCCCGGACTGTTTTGACGCAAACTTCGTTTTTATCATTTCCCAGCTCAAACAGTCTCACCCCAGACTGTTTGAGCTAGTACTAAAAGTAAACGAAATAACTATATGATAGACCTTGACGATCAGACATTCCGTTGCTTTCCTTAAGAATGTGGAAAAATATCTTTTTTGAAAATATTTACAAGATGAGCTAGGAGGATTATACTAGAATTACTAATACTAATAAGATGATATAGTCATTTAGTTTATTTTTATTATAAAGAGTAAAAGTAAACGAAAGCATTATATAACAAAGCGACAAAGGAGAAGCCATGTCAGAATCGAAAACAGTTTACCGCTTTCCAGAAGGTTTTTTATGGGGAAGCTCAACATCTGGACCCCAAAGTGAAGGGATTGTCGCAGGAGATGGCAAGACCAAGAGCAATTGGGATATTTGGTATCAAAGGGAACCCGAACGCTTTTTTGATCGGGTAGGCCCTGCTCAGACCTCTACCTTCTACCAGCACTACAAGGAGGATATTCAGCTTCTGAAAGAAACAGGACATACCGTCTTTCGTACCTCCATTCAGTGGTCGCGCTTGATTGCAGATGGAACAGGAGAGGTGAACGAGCAGGCGGTGGACTTCTATCGTCAGGTCTTTCAGGGGATTGTGGATCAAGGTATCCAGCTCATTGTCAACCTCTATCATTTTGATCTGCCTTACGCCTTGCAGGAATCTGGCGGTTGGGAAAATAAGGAGACGGTCTATGCCTATGAGCGCTATGCAAGAACCTGCTTTGACTTGTTTGGGGACATTGTAGATACTTGGATTACCTTTAATGAACCAATAGTCCCTGTTGAGTGTGGCTATTTAGGTGATTTTCACTTGCCAGGTATTGTAGACGCTAAGGCGGCAGCCTTGGTAGCCTATCATACGCAATTGGCCAGTTCTTTAGCCGTCAAAGCCTGTCACGAATTGCACCCAGACCACCGCATTTCCATTGTCTTGAACTTGACCCCTGCCTATCCACGTAGCGATAGCAAAGAGGATCAGGATGCTGCACGGATTGCGGAATTGTTCCAAACCAGAAGTTTCCTCGACCCGTCTGTCCTAGGTGTCTACCCACCAGAATTGGTGGAGATCTTGAAGCGTCATGACATCCTCCCTCCAGCAAGTCAGGAAGAATTACAGGTGATAAGGGAGAACCCAGTTGATTTCTTGGGTGTGAACTATTACCAGCCTTTACGGGTACAGGCAAGAAGCACTCCTCCAAGTGCAGATGAGCCCTTGACACCACATTATTACTATGAAGCCTACGATATGCCTGGTAAGAAAATCAATCCGCACCGTGGCTGGGAAATCTATGAAAAAGGGCTTTACGATATTGGGATCAACCTCAAAGAACACTATGGCAATATTGAGTGGCTCGTGACCGAAAATGGTATGGGGGTTGAAGGGGAGGACAAGTTCCGTGAAGATGGTGTGATCCAAGATGATTATCGGATTGACTTCATTACAGACCATTTGGTAGAACTCCATAAGGCAATCGAGGCTGGAGCTAACTGTAAGGGCTATATGATCTGGACCTTTATCGATTGCTGGTCTTGGCTCAATGCTTATAAGAATCGCTACGGCTTAATTGAGTTGAAGCTGGAGACTCAGGAGCGGGTCATAAAAAAATCAGGTCATTGGTTTAAAGCATTAAGTAGCAACAACGGATTCGAGAGATAGGAGGCTCTATGCTAGAATTTGGATTTTCCCTCTATCCTGAAAAATATGATCTTAAACAATCCTTGGACTATATCGATCTCTTGGCTCAATATGGCGCAAAACGGCTCTTCATGAGCCTTTTGCAGCTATCGGACGCCATGGTTGATTGTAGCAAGCTCTACCAAGACATTATCGTCTATGCGAATCAAAAAGGAATTCGGGTGATTGCTGATGTCAGTCCGACCTTTTTAGCGGCGAATGGTTGGCAAGATTGCCTGCTTGAAAAATGTCTGGAATTTGGTCTGGCAGGTGTCAGGCTTGATGAGGCGCTCCCCCTAGATGATATGGTGCTTTTGACCCAGAATAGCCAAGGGCTTAAAATCGAACTCAATATGAGCACTGATAAGCGCCTATTGACAGACCTGCTAGAAGCAGGTGCTGATGTAAGCAATATCATTGCCTGTCATAATTTTTATCCCCATGAATTTACAGGCTTGTCACGCCAGCATTTCTTAGACATGTCGCGCTTTTTTCATGAAAATGGTATTGAAACAGCCGTCTTTCTAAGTGCCAATACCGCAACAGAGGGTCCCTGGCCGGTGACAGAGGGGCTTCCCACCTTGGAAGAACTTCGTTATGCTCCTTTAAAGGTGCAGGCAGAAGTGATGAAAGCAACAGGCTTGTTTGATACGGTTCTCATTTCAAATCAATTTATCGCAGAGGCAGAACTGGCAGACCTCGTTGGTGTATTGGAACAGGAAAGTCTTGCCCTAACCTATGAGCCTTTGGTCGCCCTAACAGATACGGAGCAGGCGATTCTTGATTTTCCGCATTGTTATCGGGGAGATCTGTCTGACTTTGTCATGCGCTCACCAGAGTCTCGGGTACATTATCAGGAGGCAAGCATTCCGCCACGCGAGCAGTCTAAGCAGGTGACAAGGGGCAGGATTTTGATTGATAACAACTCTTATCTGCGCTATAAGGGCGAACTACAAATTGCCCTCAAATCCTTTACCGTGAGTGAGAAAACAAATGTGGTGGCACAACTGACACCATGGAGCCTGCTCATCTTAGACTACCTCAAGCCTTGGCAGAACTTTACCCTAGTCGAACTGCCTGCTGATTAAGAGTATGTATAAGGAATAGTTTCAGTCGTGATCAATCAATCACTATTGAGGCGATTCCTTTTTTTGCGCCCTATTTTGTGGTTATATAGTCATTTAGTTTATATTTTTATTACTTCGTTAACTCGTCTTGTATAATTGAACTCGGGCTACGAGCTGTACAAAAAAGATAGTTTTTCCTAGAACTTGTAGTTCTTCGTCAAAACTCCTATTTTTGCTTTGCTCGTCTAACGCCCTTGTATCTTGTATAATTGAACTTGAGCTACAACTCACTGACAAAAAGATAAATACTCCTAGAAGCCAACGCTTCTTCGTCGTATTTCCTATTTTGTCTAGGAGTTGCTTCCACAGTCTAGGGATAGACTGTGGAAGGTTGGAGATAGAACGAGTGAAACTCGTGTCAAACGCTCTCGTATCTTGAGTTGTACCATTGAGAAAAGTTACACTTTTCTTATCTATCGATTGAAATAGTTATCAACTAGACAACTACCTGCGACTTTTAACGAAAACTTCGTTTTCTTCATTTCCCACCTCACCCAGTCTCTCCCCAGACTGTTTTGACGAAAACTTCGTTTTCTTTATTTCCCACCTCACCCAGTCTCTCCCCAGACTGTTTGAGCTAGTACTAAAAATAAACTAAACGGCTATAATTGTTTGTAGAAATCATCTTGCCAAGAGGCTTGATTCTGGTCAGCCAGTTCTGAAAGAGCCTCGACAGGATCGAATCTTTTGAAGATGCCCATAGGAAATTTCATCAGCATTGCGGAAAAAAGGAGTGTGAAAGTTTATCCATTATCTGCTACAATAGACATAGGAAAAGGCTTACAGTCTTTGAAAATTATACTCTTTTAAAAACTCTGCGTCAGATTTCCTATTTTCGCTTGGAGTTCTTAACGGGCTTTGTATCTTAAACGCCCTCGTATCTTGGGATTGGAGGTGAGAAATGCTAACAAAGAAAGAAGCAGCAATGGTGCAGGTCTTGCTAAGGCAGGCTGGACAGTATATTTCTAGTCAAAAGATTGCCGCAGAGGTTGGCATGAGCGATCGCACTGTCCGAAAGTATTTGCAAATCATTGAGGAAAAGATTATCAAAAAGGGGGCGAGGCTACATTCCAAATCAGGCTACGGCTATCAGTTATCCTTTAGCGATGAGGAACAATTTCAACTCTACTGGCAGGAATGGCAACAGTCGGACAAGCTGGTGAAAAAAGTAAGCCAATTGGAAGAAGCAACAGACAGGCGTCATTATATTATCCACAAGCTCTTCTTGGAGGCAGGCTCTCCGACCATTTTGGACTTATCACAGGAATTGTACCTGAGTAAGACCAGCGTATCCCAATTGTTGACAGAGATTAAGGACTTGGTTCGTCCCTATGGTCTTGAAATTCAGAATAGTAGAAAAGGCATTCAGGTTGTAGGGAGCGAACCTGCGATCCGTCATTTTATCAAAGATTATTTCTTTATGGATAGCTTCCAGCAGTCGGTCTTTTCCCTCTTCCAGCATGATGTTCTAGAAGAAAGTCATTTTCCAGATATTATCATGATTGTTATTGATGAATGCCGAAACGCCCACTTGCAATTGCCTGATTTTGTACTGCATAATCTGGTGGTACACCTAGCTCTGATGATGAGCAGGATTCGGATGGGAAATCCCGTTCAGCTGATTTCCTATCAGGAGGATGAAAGAAGTCCCGAATACCATGTGGCGAAAAGGATTTTAGGACGTTTGGCGGAGCGTTTTTCCCTAACCTTTCCAGAGAAAGAAGCAGCCTACATCTCCCTTCACCTACATGGAGGAAAGGAGGCGGCTAGTAGCCCAGCAGAAGATAGCATGACGAGACACCTGCGGGAAAGGATAGAAATGCTGGGTCAGCATTTAGCAGTTCCCTTGCAGAGTGATGTACATTTACTCGACTCACTGAAGTTGCATTTTATCCCCCTCCTGCATCGAATCCATAATAATATTCAACTGGTCAATCCCTTGACAGAAGATATTTCAGCCCAATATCCCAAGGTTTTAGCAGCAGTTAAAGAGGTCTTTTCCCACATGCCTGAATTGCAGCAGCGAGCCATTACAGATGATGAATATGCCTATATTAGTTTGCATGTATTGGCTTCTCTGGAGAAAATGAGCGGACAGGTTCGCTATCGTGTCTTGGTCGTGTGTGCGAGTGGTTATGGGAGTGCCAGAATGTTGAAACACCGGCTGGAAAATGAATTTCAGTCGGAGCTAGAGATCATGCAGGTGACGAGTTACTTGGATTTGACGGAGCAGGATTTGACGGGCATTGATTTTATCATCTCCTCGGTTGATTTGAGTAATGCGGTCTTTCTCATTCCAGTTGTTCAAGTCAGTGTTTTATTGCAGCAGCAAGACATTGCCCGCATTCGGGCGCACATGACTAAGAAGGTCTGGACGAGAGATGAAAGGGATAGACCCGTAACAAGTTCAGAAAAGCAAGGTCTTCCGTCAGCAGAGGTAATACAGCTCTTTCAGGAACATCAATTTATATATGTAGAGCAGCAGATAGACAAGGAGACACTCTTATCTCAGATGATTCAAACCTTGGAAGAGGGGAGCAATCCCGAATTTCAACAGGATTTCCGCAAGCAGATTGCTATTCGGGAAAATCTTAGCTCGGTTGTCTATGAGGAGATCCTAGCCTTTCCACATCCGACCAAGGCGCTGACGAAAAAAGAGCAGGTGGTGATAGCCATCTGTCGTTATCCGATTTGCTGGGACAGTGAGCACAATCAGGTTCGGTTTATCTTTTTACTCTCTCCCTCAACTGGTAAAAATGAGCGACTGAAGCTGGTCACTCCAGCCCTTGCAACCTTTATCCATGATCCTGGTTTACAGGAACGATTGCAGGACAATCCGACTGTCCAACAATTTAAAGAATGTTTTATCCCTTTATTAGGGAAGGAGGAATCACAATGAAAAATATTATGTTAGTATGTAATGCTGGTATGTCTACCAGTATGTTGGTGACAAAAATGCTCAAGGCAGCAAGTGACAAAGACATAGAAGCAAAGATTTGGGCTGTTCCTATTTCAGAAGTTGCAGATGAGGTGGCAAATAAATCGATTGATGTTTTGCTGGTTGGACCTCAGGTCAAATTTATGCTTGATGACTATAAGGAAAATTATGAACCAGAGATTAAGGTTGGGGACATCAATATGGTTGACTACGGTACCATGAATGGCGCTAATGTCCTAGCATTTGCCTTGAAATTATTAGGAGATTAGTATATGGCAGAACCAGCAAATCTTGAAGCGATTATGGGGCTTATTATGCATGGAGGCGATGCCAAGGGGAATGCAGTGAAAGCGATTCGTGCAGCTAAAAAAGGTGATTTTGAAGCAGCGGAAGTCTTCCTTGAGCAAGCCAATCAAGCCCTCAATATCGCCCATAAATCGCAAACAGCCTTATTAGCAGAAGAAGCGGCAGGGCAGTCAATCGAAGTTTCCCTTTTAATGGTGCACGGTCAGGATCATTTGATGAACGCCATCACCTTCTTAGATATGGCAAAGGAAACGATTGATCTATACCGCAGGATAGAGCAGATCGGAGGACGATAGATGGAGGCACGTCTGACAGTAACTGGTCAACTGGAGGCTTTCTATGCCTTGTATCTGGAATTGTTTCAGGAAGAGTATCAAAAAGCAACAGGTAAGTCTCTTCTACTATCTGAAATCAGAGAGGGCTTGAGCTATGTGAAGCGCTTTGGAAAAAAAGAGGAGCAATCCGTCAAGGTCACCTTGCAGCAGTTAGTGGAAAATGAGTGCTATGCAGTGGTTATTCAATCCAACCGCGGTATCCAGTATTTGACCTACCGCTTAGTGGATGTAGGAGAGGATCAGGTGGAAATTGTCTATACGGAGGATTATCTGCCAGAGGGGCGCTGGAATCAGCTTAACTACAAGCTATTGCTGCCGCTGATGAAACGGGGATTAGAGAAGCGCATGCTGCTTCAAATTCAAAAATTTGCAGAATTTGCAACAAAAAAGGAGGTTCATCAATGAACACATTTATGAAAATTTCAGGCAAGCTAGGCTCGCAGAAGCACCTAGTTGCCGTACGGGATGCTTTCCTTGCTATGTTTCCACTGACCATGGCTGGGGCGATTGCTGTCTTGATCAATGTCTTGATACGTGATATTCCAAACAACATGGGCAATACAGGCTTGGCAGAAGCCATGCAGCCGCTCATTACCTTGAATGGCTATGTCTACTTTGGTACCATTGCCGTTATGGCGCTAGCCTTTGTCTTTGCTCTGGGCTATAATCGGGCGCAACATGAAAAAATCAATCCAATCGCAGGAGGTCTAGTCTCTTTTGCAGCCTTTATTTCCACGATTCCACAAACTATGACCATTGTGACAGACTTGACAGGGCTGGATAATTCCATTGTGAAAGCTTTGACAGATTTTGGTTTGACTATTTCAGAAAAGGGATTGGAAACTTCTGATTGGGGTGCGATTAAGGTAGCTTATGCAGGTGCGACTGGTTTGTTTACGGCTATGATTATCGGTCTTATTTCAGCAGAAATTTACTGTTTCCTAATGAAGAAGAAGGTGACGATCAAGATGCCAGATACAGTTCCACCAGCTGTTAATAAGGCTTTTGCTTCAATGATCCCAGGAATTGTAGCCATTTATGTTTCAGCCCTGATCGGCTTTATCGCGGTACAAGTGTCTGGTCAATCCCTAAACGACTTAGTATCCACCTATATCCAGACCCCTTTGCTTGGTCTATCTCAAGGTTGGTTTAGCGTTGTCTTGCTCTCTTTCTTGGTACAGTTGTTCTGGTTCTTCGGACTTCATGGACACAATGTATTAGGTCCTGTCTTGGATGGTATTTACCTGCCTGCTCTCCTTGAGAATACAGCAGCCCATGAAGCTGGTAAGGCACTTCCATACATCTGGACCCGTGGCTCTTTTGACGCCTACGGACAAATGGGTGGTTCAGGTGTTACTATCGCCTTTATCATTGCTGTCTTCCTCTTCTCGAAGCGCCAAGAATACCGGGCTGTTGCCAAACTATCTGCCCCAATGGGAATCTTCAATATCAATGAACCAGTAACCTTTGGGATTCCAATGGTCTTGAATCCTCTCTTTGTGGTTCCGTGGCTTATCGTTCCACCTATCTGTTGTGGTATTGCCTACGCAGCGACAGCTCTCGGTTTGATTCCACCAGTCTATGTAGCCATTCCATGGATTACCCCTCCAGGGCTCTACGCTTTCCTTGCAACAGGAGGAAATGTCTTAGCAGGACTCATCTCCTTATTCAATGTCTTTGTAGCCTTCCTCATTTGGAGCCCATTTGTGATAGCTGCCAATAAGGTGGAAGTAGAAGAACAGTAAAGGAGCGGAACAAAAACGTTCAAAAAGAAAACTCATAACATCAATGATATACTCCCCATATAGTGGACAGTGAAAAAACAAAAATTCACTAGACACTATAAGGGGAGTTTTCACATGTCCAAAAGAAGTCCAAAATCAGTAGAAGAAAAGTTAGAAATTGTTTGCTTATTC
>NZ_MSJL01000006.1 GCF_001921825.1 Streptococcus acidominimus | reverse complement strand
ATGGAAAGATTTGGTTTTAGCTGTTTGGAGGGCTTTTGATAGAAGAGCAGTGTCTGCTGGGCTTAATTTAAAATCTGTTGGTTTCATATTTCTATTATATCACGTATCATTATTTTTTATTGAGTATTAGTTTATATTTTTATTACTTCGTTAACTCGTCTTGTATAATTGAACTCAGGCTAAAAGCTCGGAAAAAAGAGACGCAGGTGTTCTAGCTTTAGCTAGTTACAGCTGTGGCTCCCTTTAGGGATAAATACTCCTAGCTCTAAAGGTATGGGATACCTTTAGAGGCGGGAAATAGAAGTTTGCAGAGCAAACTCTCTCTAGCTTCGTTGTCGTATTTCCTATTTTTCAGTCGCTTTTTAAACGCCCTCGTATCTTATACTAATCACACTGCCTTCTTTAAGTGGCGGAACGTGCCCTGCTTCCACATGCAGAGTTCCTGGTAGCGATCCTGCTTGGGAGCCGTCAAAGGCAATGGTGATATGTCCAAGAGCAGATAGGTTTTGTTCAACAAGATTACCCACTGCGGTAACAGGATATTCCACACCGTCAACCACCAAACATGCACCTGGGAGGATAGACCCCGACAAATCCTTGTTACTAATCTTGTAGCAGTAATCAGCCAAATCAGCTGGCGCTTCCATTCCGAATAAAATGAGCATATTTGCCTCTTCAATCATGTTTGGAGCCTGTTCTCCGATACTTACAATCTTTGTTTCAAAAATTTTTGTCATTCATCTATCTTCCTATTCTAATCTTATCTAATCTTTTCATCTCTTTTAGTACGAGCAGCACACTTCAGAAATACCGGACTAGGGCAGTCGAGTGAGCTAGCGAATAAAAGGGAGATGATTTTTCTTCAATATATCTACACTTACTCTCTAACACCCTACTGACAAGCAGGACATAGTGAGCAGAACCACTTTTCTCAACTGCTTAGTCCAATGAGGGAACGTGCCAAAATTGATGGTTGATGCGCATTAGCTGTACAGACCGAAACTTGCTAACCATGCTACAATGACACGGGGCACACCGTTCAAGAAACGAGAGTAGAGAACAGCTGGTACTCCTACTTCAACCGTTTCCGATTCTGCTTCGGATAAGCCAAGAGCAACGGGGATAAAGTCGCATCCATTTTGGGTATTGATAGCAAAGAGGGCTGGGAGTGCCATTTGGGGAGGAATATTTCCTTTTCCGATCTCTACACCAATCAAGGTCCCGATAATTTGACTGATAACTGCACCCGGACCTAAGAGCGGAGAAAGGAACGGGAGAGAGCAAATAAAGCCGATAAGGACCAAGCCCCACACGTTTCCAGCGAGCGGCACCATCAGTTTGGCAAGCCAGTTTCCGACACCAGATCCTTGAATAATCCCGATCAGAAGGGATACGAAAGCCATGAATGGCAAAATGGTATTGAGCATGGTTTGAATCGCTTCACGAGCTGCCTGATTAAAGGTGGCAACAACCTTACCAGCTCCCATACCGATACGGGCGATAAAACTGGTTTCCGCGCGTTGTTCGGTAATCTTTTTAGAAGTATCATAGCTTGGCTTTTTCGCCCCAACAGTTTGTGCTGGTGCTGCAACAGCTTCTGTTCCGTCCGCCAAACTAATTTGCTCGACATCGACATTTGAGACGTAGATATCTTCTGTGATGTACTGGGCTAGAGGACCGCTTTTTCCTGTTGGTACTACGTTAATAGTTGGAATGCCTTTTTTTGGATAAATACCGCAGCGAAGGGTTCCTCCACAGTCTACGATAGCAAGCGCAATTTCTTCATCTGGAATAGAGGTTTTAAAGCCATTGACTGGCTCCATGCCTGTCAACTCTGCGATTTTATCCACAATAGCCGGCTTTTCACCACCTCCAGTAATATAGATGAATTTGTGTTTTTCTGCTGTCGGAGTAATCACTAGCGGACCTCCGTAGCCACCACTGCCTTTTACAACTTTAATACTCTTATATGTCATTGTTTCATCCTCTTTTTCTTAGTCAAATGTCTTTTTAAGGGTAACACCTTGTTGTTTGGCAACATAGGCAGTTGTAAAGTCTGTCACCCAACCGCCGATGAAGTTCATGACTAACCCAACCAGTAGATAGCGAATGGCTAACTCGGTTTGATTAAGACCAAGCGTTTGGATACCCGTAGCAATACCGAGATAAACGAATAATTCACCCGGATTGATGTGGGGAAAGACCCCATTTGAGGTATGGCAGAATTGCATCTGCGCTGCGACAAAACCTGGTTTATAGTACTCAGGCAAGAACCGTCCCATACTGATTGCCATTGGATTTCCAAGCATGAAAGCTGAAATAAAGGGCAAAATCATGTAACGGGTGAGAGGATTTTTTGCAGAAACTTGGGCTAGACGGTGTACTCTTTCTTCCCCCAAGAGGGCAATGACCGTATTCATAGCCACCAAAAGCATGAGAACTACGGGAACAATCCCCGTCATCCAGCTGATAAAGGTGTCGCCACCCAGTTGGAAGAGCCTAATAAACCCTTCCGCAAATTTTACAACATATTCCATAATAGTCTCCTATAAGTAAGATACAAAGCCCGTTAAAAACTCAAAGCGAAAATAGGAAATCTGACGAAGAGTCATTAGACTCTATGAAGATTTATACCTAAAGGTAGCCATACCTGTAATCAGCTAAAGCTGAAACAGGTATGTCTCTTTTTCGCACAGAGTTTAGGGCGAGTTCAGTTAAGATACGAGGGCGTTAAGCGAGCAAAGCAAAAATAGGAGTTTTGACGAGTGAAAAGCTCCTGTGGAGGTTTTCAGCCTATTTCCTAAAGAACCAGCATCAGCTAAAACTGAAACAGGTATCGCTCTTTTTTGCACAGTGCTTAGCCCGAGTTCAATTACATTAAGATGTGAGGCCGTTTAAAAACCGAATGAAAATTAGGAAACATGACGAAGAAGCGTAGCTTCTAGGAATGTTTATCTATTTTCCGAGGTTTTAGGCTGAACTCAATTACATCAAGATACGAGGGCGTTCGACACGAGGACACCCGTTTTATCTCCAACCTTCCACAGTCTATTCCTAGGCTGTTAATACCATATCTGTAAAGCAGGCATAACCTGCAACGGCTACGGCAAACTAGGAAATCTGACGCAGAGTTTAGAGAGAGTTTGCTTCGCAAACTTCTATTTCCCGCCTCCAAAGCTAGTCCATACTTTTAGGACTTAAAGTATTTACCTGGTCTATCGCTCTGTCTCGCTTCGTATTCATTTGATTATTTTTTAAATTGGTACCTGATCCGTGCCGGAAGCATTTTTAAACGAGTCCCAAGATCCATGACTGGCGCAAATTTCGGGACATCCCGATAGTCGCCTACCTCGGATCGAACAAATACTTCTCGCGCATCTTCAATGGCTGTTTGCAATAATTTCTTTTCTTTTCGTACAAGGGGATTGTAGCTATCCAGATAATGGAGGTCTTGCCCTATATAGTCTGGCATCTGCTTAAACCGCGCTGCAACAGTGATACCCTGCATTCTACGAGCATCCAGAACCTGTCCTTTTTTATCGATCGCAAAGAGGACAATGGTCCCCGCCTTAATGCGACCACTTCTGCGCCCAATGGCGACACGTCCTAGTTTTTTCATCTCTGAATAGGTCTGATTGAAATGCTTGATCTGACGCAATCCCAAGATGATTTGACAGAGATATGCCACGATCACGACCGCTCCTAAAATATATAAAGTATCCATTCTTCCTCCTTTCTTACCCGCAAAGATCAATCCTTTTAGACGGATGGAGCAGTCCCAACCGTTCCTTAATGTGCGTTTCACTACTCCTGCGGAAGGTATTGTCAAAGATTTTAAAGAGTAAATCCTGATTAAAGTCATCCAACTCCATTGGCACAAAGAGTAAAATGAACTCGTGGATCAGCTGTCCAGCCTCGGTCTCTAAGGTAAATGGAAAATCTTCTGACACGACAACGATCAATTGATTGAGGCTAGCATCCGTCAGGTGTGGAAAGGCATAGCCGTCTTCTGAAATGGCTGGATTTTTAGCCTCCTTATCCTTCAATTTCTGAACCGCTTCGCTTGAGATTAACTGCTGTTTCTCCATTTCAGCAAGCAACAGCTCGAGATTGTCCTCATAGGTTTGACAGGTGTCAAACTGCACATGGATGACCTGACTGTACATCTCAATCTTTCGTCCCAATACAGTCCTCTCTAAGGCCTCCCGCTCAGCTTGATTCTCCTTGGTCACAAGCGACAAGGACAAGAAGGGCTGAAAGAGATTGTGGCTATACATGAGATTGTCGGTAAAGATCAAATCATAGTGCTTGTTTAGCTCCTCATAGGGTAAGTGGCTGACAAAATCTAGAAAATCAAGCTGTACAGTCTCGCCAAAGATTTGACGAATCTGGGTTTCAACCAAGTAGTTGAACGACTGCCCCGACTGGGTAATAACTGCAACTCGACCGATCAAGGGCTTGCTCTTGCGTGCCGTCAGCAATTCCATCCAAGCTGCTAACAACACCACCTCTTTTTCTGAAACAGCAACACCTGTCATTTCTACCACCCGATCCACGAAAAATTGGGATACGATTTTTGAAAAGGAACTTTGAATCAACTGCTCCCTCAGACTGACTTCTTCAAACTGCCATTTCATAACACTCCGATTGAGCATGCAAACTAGGTGCCGCTGCAAAAGTTGAGCACTTTCTTGAATATCCAGAGTAATGCCAAACTCTTGCACTGTCTGATGCAGGATCTGCTCTGCCATGTTAAGAATCTCTGTCCGTGCAATTTCTGCTGGAAGCAGTCCTAACTGCATAGGAAAAATTAGAAATTCCTTTTCTAGCTTGGTCAAGGGTCTTTCCATAAAATAGGACAAAATATCATAGAAAATAGTTGGTAGATCCAGAGCCTGCTGGCCGGTGAACCACCTGAAGTCCCTTTCATCCAAGGCATGGTTGCGACGTAAAACCGTCAGAAGCAAGGTGGAGTGAAAGGTGCGCTCAACATCAATCGGAAAACGATGGTGGCACACAAAATCCTGATAGGTGTCCAGCAATTCTTTGGGTAGTTCTAACTTGGTCTCCAGATAGTCCATCACTTCATAGAGATAGAGCAAACGCTTGGACAATTCAGAACCCACCAACTGAATTCCGACACCTGATTTGGACACAATTCTCAACTGGTAGTTCGCTAAGACAACTTTCATGCGATTGATGTCCCGAGTTAGGCTCCGCCGACTAATCCCTAGCTGCTCCGCTATCTTATCTGCCGAAAGAAAGTCCTCGGCTTCTAAGAGGATTTGGAAGAAAATAGCCTGACGCTTATGGAAAGAATTGAGATCCGTAGACAGCAACAAATCCTCTGTCACTAAGACCTTAAAAGCCTCTTCGTCGTATATCGTAAGCGATAGTTTCCCATTCATCTCTTGTATCGAAAAGAGATGATCATAACTGTATAAAAGTGATTCAATCAGGAGTTTAAGGGTCCGTCTAGAACATTGAAGCCTGTCACTCAACACCTCATAGCTGACACTTGCATGAGATGATAAATAATATAACAATGCCTTTTTGTTTAATTCTAGACTCATAATCCCTCGTTATCCTCTTGTTTTTCCGCCTGCTACATTTGTGGTGATACCTGTGATATAGCTTGCACGATCAGATAGGTAGTAACAAACCAAGTCTGCGACTTCGCTCAAACGACCACTGCGCCCCAATGGAATCGTGCTTGTATTATTGTAACCTGCGCGTAGTTCCTCAACAGTTTTTCCACGTGTATAGGCAAGGGCTTCTTCATAAGCCAAGGTACGAAGTCCAGTTGCTTCCATGATTCCTGGAGCAATGCCGATCACGCGAATGCCATGTTTGGCAAGTTCTTTCGCCCATGAACGGGTGAGAGAATAGACCGCTCCTTTGGTCGCAGCATAGATACTTTGCCCTTCACTACCTTCTAAGCCGGCTTCTGAAGCCATGTTAATAATAGCGCCTGATTTCTTCGCCGCAAGGATCCGAGCGACCTCTTGCGATACGAAAAAGAGCCCCTTGAAATTGATATTGACCATCTTGTCAAATTTTTCTTCATTCAGCTCATACTGTCCAGCTTCTTCTACCACATCAACCAGCAAACTTGGAATATTGATACCTGCGTTATTGACCAAGCCATCCACAGTACCAAAGTGCTCCACCACTTTAGCAACTGCTTCCTTGACCGCCTGATGGCTGGTCACATTAGTTTCGACAAAGAGCAGGTTCTCATGGCTCACATCTGAATCACGAATGTCAAAGTTTGCCACCTTAGCACCTTGCTTTAGCAAGCCTTTCACAATCGCAAGCCCAATCCCAGAGCTACCACCTGTCACGACATATACCTTGTCGCGAATAGCTAACCAATCTGACATCTTTTTCAACCTCCGTTGTTTTTATACTCATCAAAAATCAAAACATACTTTGGCAAGAATGCGGCTAAAGCTCCTGTGGAAGTTTTCAGCTTGTTCCCTTAAAACTAGAAGGAACGGGATGCTATCTGCGATTTCATCGCCTAGTATCTGTTTGGTTTTTCTTGAATATTACATGTTCATTATAAAACGGAAGCGCTTTAAAGTTAAGGACACCATTTTTTACAGCTCCTGCAGGAATTGTCCATAAGTGAGTCCTGATAGTTTTTGAAATTACTTTCTTCTATTTTATCATGTTGTGAAAGTTATTGAATGATTTTGACAAAAAAGACAGCCTTTCGGCTATCTTTCTCTATCGGCTATTTGAAATCTCTCTTACAATCCTTTGACGATATTCACTATGTTTTCAACAGTAAAGCCATATTCTTCGATAACTTTAGCTGCTGGTGCAGAGGCTCCAAAAGTATCGATACCAAGTACCGCACCGTCTAAGCCGACATATTTGTACCAGCTTTGTGTCGCAGCCATTTCAATGGCTACACGACGACGGATTGCGTTTGGCAAGATTTCTTCCTTATAAGCTGCATCCTGAGCCTCAAAGAGTTCCATTGATGGCACGCTGACCACGCGAACCTTGATCCCCTCTGTCGCTAGTTGCTTAGCTGCTGTCACTGCCAAGTTCACTTCTGAACCAGACGCAAGAAGAATGGTATCAAATCCTGCTTCTTCATAGACTACATACGCTCCTTTAGCAACCTTGTCAAAATCTGTTCCCTCTTCTACGGTTAAGTTTTGACGAGTCAAGGCTAAAACAGATGGTGTTGATGGGCTTGTTAGGGACAAATACCAAGCAGCTTGCGTTTCACGAGCATCTGCTGGACGGAAAACTGTCACATTTGGCATTGCACGAAGACCTGCTAAATGTTCAATCGGTTCATGGGTAGGACCATCTTCACCAACTGCAATTGAATCATGGGTAAAGACATAGGTCACTGGAAGTCCTTGAAGGGCAGACAAGCGAATCGCCGCTTTCACATAGTCAGAGAAGACCATGAAAGTACCACCGTATACACGAATGTTACTGTGGAGAGCCAATCCGTTCAAAATCGTTCCCATGGCAAATTCGCGCACACCAAATTGGATATTCCGATTCAATGGATGAGCTGCATCTTGCAAGCCCTCACCCTGAATGAAAGTCATGTTGGAATGAGACAAGTCTGCAGAACCGCCAAAGAAATGAGGGAGAACCGCAGCTGCTGCATTGATTGCATCCTGACTAGAGTTACGAGTTGCCTGTGAGAAACCTGTCTCTGGCATTGGGAGATCACTTGGTTTCAACTCAACTGCATCACGCCCTTCTAAGACCGCGCTCACTTCTGCTGCCAACTCTGGATATGCTTCTTTATAATCTGCCACAAGTTTTTCCCAAGCCGCGTAAGCTGCCTGTCCACGATCTGTCACATGCTCTTTAAAGTCTGCATATACTTCTGCTGGAACTTCAAATGGGGCATAAGACCAGTCCAAAGCCTTGCGAGTTGCTTCTGCCTCTTCTGCGCCTAATGGTGCACCGTGAACAGCATTGGTGCCTTGTTTATTTGGAGAACCATGACCAATGACTGTTTTGATTTCAATAAGGGACGGTTTTCCTGCAACTTTTGCAGCTTGGATAGCTTGATCAATCGCTGCCACATCTGTTCCATCAGAAACAAGGGCAGTATGCCAGCCGTAGGCTTCATAGCGAGCACGGACATCTTCTGTTAGAGCATCTTCTGTTCCACCATCCAAACAGATATCGTTTGAATCGTACAAGACAATCAATTTGTCCAATTGTTGAAGACCAGCATAAGAAGCAGCTTCAGCAGAAACGCCCTCCATCAAATCTCCGTCACCACAGATAACATAGGTATAGTGGTCAAAAATTGGATAGCCTTCCTTATTGTATTTAGCAGCCATAAATCGTTCTGCTTGAGCCAAACCAACCGCAGTTGAAATCCCTTGACCAAGAGGACCTGTCGTCACATCTACACCGGCAGTATGACCGAACTCAGGGTGACCTGGTGTTTTTGAACCCCATTGGCGGAAGTTCTTGATTTCATCTATGCTGACCTCTTCAAAACCTGACAGGTGCAAAAGAGCATATAGCAACATCGAACCATGCCCTGCAGATAAGACAAAACGGTCACGGTTGACCCAGCGTGGATGAGCTGGATTCAAGCGCATGTGTTTGGTAAATAGGCTATAAGCCATTGGAGCTTGCCCCATGACCGCTCCCGGGTGACCTGATTTCGATTTTTCAATGGCGTCTACTCCAAGGAAACGAATCGCATTAACTGATAAGTGTGACATATCTTTCTCCTCTTAAAAAGTTATTCTAGTTCTATTATAGCATAAAGCGTTTTCGTTGTTACAATACGTTCAACATTTGGACTTATTTTTACAGAAGAAGCGAGGAGCATTCTGTCCCCGCTTATCCATGAAAGCCTAACTTACAGTTCAATCCTCCATTCAAGATACTTCTTGCACTCTGCGTCACTGCTTTTTAATATAGCCTCTAGTCCAAATCCTATGGTAATCACTGTACGGCAATCATTTTTCGCCTAGCTTGAAAAACTTTGCTTGTTCTATGGATATGACAGTAACGGTTAATATCTGAAAGGTTACAGAGACCATATACTTTGGTAATTGAGTTCGGACTAGGCACTTTTTAAAAAGAGACGTAGCCCTTCCAGTTTTAGCTGGTCACAGATACAAGTTGCTTTGCTCATGTCCACAGTCTGGGGATAGACGGTGGAAGGTTGGAGATAAAACGAACAACGCTCGTATCAAACGCCCTTATATCTTGTGGAATTGAACTCGAACTACGAGCTGTGCAAAAAAGAGACGCAACTGTTGCAACTTTAGCTGCTCACAGGTGTGGCTACCTTTAGGGATATTTTTTCCTAGCTCCAGAGGTATGGTATACCTCTGGAGGTGATAAATGGAAGTTTGCGGAGCAAACTCTCGTCTAATAGTTCTGCGTCAAAACTCCTATTTTTGCTTTGCTCGCTTCCACAGTCTAGGAATAGACTGTGGAAGGTTGGAGATAAAACGAGCAATGCTCGTGTCAAACGCCCTTATATCTTGTCTAACTGAACGCGGGCTACAACTCGCTGACAAAGCATAGTCAGAAAGTTGAGGAACCCTAGACAACATCACAGTAGGCATCTGATTGGCGCTTATACGCCAATCTAGTTGCCCTTGTGGGGGTCTCACGACGAAGCGAACCGCTTCTGTTCGGCCGCCTATTTTGTCTAGGAGTTGTTTTACGCCCTTGTATCTTATTTAAAACTCTCCTGGGTTTGATTCTATCATCACTTTGAATTCTTTTCCACCCATGACGGATTCAAATGCTTGTCGCCATTCCTCGAGTGAGAATTTTTGCGTAATCATCTTGCTTATATTGACTGCTCCTTTGTTTAGAAGGTGGAGCGCAATTGGCCAGTCAAAGGGATTTTGTGAGCGGCAACCCACATACTCAATTTCACGTTGAATGATGGATTCTGTATCCAATTCAATGTACTTCTTCGCGAACAGCCCTACTTGAACAAAGCGACCGCGCTTCTTGATGAGTGGCAATACTTGGTTGACTGCTGGAGTAGCTCCCGAGGCATCATAGGCCTTATCGACACCATAGCCGTCTGTATATTGGTGGACAATCGCAGCCAAGTCTTCCCTTTGTGTATCAACGACTACATCAGCTCCCAATTCTTTGGCAAAGGCTAATCGCTCTGCATCTTGGGTAATCCCTGTCATGATGACAAAGGCGCCGATGTCCTTAGCAATTTGTAGCAAGAATAAACCAATTGGACCAGGTCCCATGATGATAATCTTATCATGGAGGCTAAGCTGGCTCTTTTGGTACATAGCATGTACACAACAAGCTAGAGGTTCCGTCATAGCTGCTCCCTCATAGCTAAGAGAAGGTGGCAAGATATGAACACTTTCTTCACGGGTCAAGACATACTTTGCCATAGAACCATTCTGCTGTGTCCCAATTCCCTTGCGCTTCATTGCTAAGTTATAGAGCCGATCATGTGTGTAAATATCGGTACTTGTTTCAAAGGTTGTTTCGCTTGTCACGCGATCCCCTACCTTGACCTTCTTGACATCTTCACCGACTGCTACCACTTGCCCGGAAAATTCATGTCCGAGAACGACCGGTGTTGCAGGGTTATTGTACTCACCTTTAAAAGTATGAATATCTGATCCACAAATACCTGTAAACGCAACCTTAATGAGTACCTTATCTCCTTCCGCTTTGGGTACATCCAGTTCTAGGAGATCCATTTTATCATAGCCGGGCTCTGTTTTAAAAACCCCTTTCATTTTAACTGGAATAGTCATGTTTACCTCCCTACTTGTCACTTTCTGGGAAAATCATCACTTTATTATATGATGCCTCCCGATTCACTGTTAGATTGAAAGCCTGCTGAATCTCATCAAGCGAGAATCGATGGGAAATCATCTCTTTCAATTTTATTTTACCTGCCTCAATAAAGGCGACAGAGTGGGTCCACTCTTTACCAGGGAATGGTGCAGAGTAGGAATTCCAAAACCCTTTGACCGTATATTCCCGTCTAAAGATATTCTCAAAGGCACGCTGACGCAGCAATACATCTGTATAGGCGATTCCTTGGTAGCCAATCTGTCCACCTTTCCTAGTAATTAAAAGGCACTGTTCTTCTGTTACCTTAGAACCTGCACATTCTAAGGCAATATCAACCCCCAAACCATCGGTCAATCTTGCAACAGCTTGCTCCAGTGATTCCTCTAAGGGATTGATTGTATCTGTTACCCCGTATTTTTTAGATTCCTCTAGCTTATTCGGGTCAATATCAATTCCAATAATTCGCTTGACACCCGCTAGGCGAAGCCACTGAACACTTAGAATACCAATCGTACCTAAGCCAAAGACTGCCACTTGATCCCCAACTTGTGGATTCAAGCCCATGACCCCGTGAGCTGCTACCGCCAACGGTTCAATCATTGCCGCCTCTTCATAAGAGATTTTTTCTCCAATATTCAAGACATTCGTCTCTGGTACAACAACGTACTCTTCAAAGCCACCGTAATAGTGAGACCCTATCATCCGATAGTCTTCACAAAGTTGGTATTTGCCTTCACGACAGTAGATACAGTTGTTACAAGGTAAGAAAGGCACAATCGCAACACGATCGCCAACTGATACCTGCTCTACCTCTGCTCCTACTGCCTCTACTTGACCTGAAAATTCATGCCCCATGACCATGGGTAAATCATACTTCCACTCACTTTGCATCTTGTGAATATCAGAGCCGCAGATACCTGCAGCTTTGACTTTCACTAAAACCTCATGTGACTGTGGCGTCGGCTTATCCATTTCACGGATTTCAAAATGGTTTAATTCTGTCAGCAATGCTGCTTTCATTATTTTCCGCCTTTCCCTTTAAGACCTGTAATAGATCTTCTATAAAATCAACATCTTATCCTCTTTACAAATCAAAACGATACTTTTAGTTCCTAATTTTCCACAGGGGGTCCGTCGCTTTTTTAACGCTCTTATATCTTGATGTAATTGAACTCGAGCTAAGCACTGTGTAAAAAAGAGACGCAACTATTGCAACTTTAGTTGCTTCAACAGTCTAGGAATAGACTGTTGAAGGTTAGAGATAGAACGAGTGCAACTCGTGTCAAGTATGGCTCCCTTTAGGGGGACGCAGGTGTTCTAGCTTTAGCTAGTTACAGCTGTGGCTACCTTTAGGTATAAATCTTCCTAGGGTCTGATGACCCTTCGTCAGATTTCCTATTTTCGCTATGAGTTTTTTACGGGCTCGTATCTTATGTAACTGAACGCGGGCTAAGAGCTGTGTAAAAAAGAGACGCAACTGTTGCAACTTTAGTTGCTTACAGGTGTGGCTACCTTTAGGTATAGATTGCCTTGTGTTCATCGAACACATCGTCAATCTCCTATTTTTACTTTGCTCTTTACGCCCTTGTATCTTATATTCCAGAGAATAGTTGGGCGAATTTCAAGATTAGCCAGTTAAGGACGTTCCCGCCCATATCAAGGCTGGAGACAAGAGTGGCTCCTTCTGGAAATTCGTATACGCCACGCATCATTTCTGTATGTTCTGGTGCAAAGTTTGTCGCCATGTAAAGGGCAAATGTAATAACGATAGCACCTGTAATCACAGACTGAATGATATTACCTTTACGGTTGGCTACGATGAGTGATACATAGAAAGGAATGGTTGCCAAGTCACCAAATGGAAGAACCTTGTTGCCCGGTAGGATAATCGCAATCAACAACGTAATTGGGACAAGGAGCAAGCCAGTTGCAAGGTTAGCAGGATGACCAGTTGTCAGGGCAGCATCCATACCAAGATAAATGGTACGGTCGCTATTACCATTACGTTTTTGCAAGAAGTCACGCGCCGCCTCTGAAATTGGAATCAAGCCTTCCATCAAGATTTTAACCATCCGAGGCATCAAGAACATCACCGCTCCCATGTTGATCCCCATTGTAATAATGCCACCAGCATCATATCCTCCAAGAGCTGCAATAGCAGCACCGATAATAATCCCCATCATCATTGGCTCACCAAAGATGCCAAATTTTTCTTGGATGGTGTCTGCACTAACGTCAAGCTTATTTAAACCAGGAATTTTACCCACCAGTATCCCCACAGGAATACCGATCAAGCCAAAGGCGTCCGTAGAACCAGTTGGAAGGCTGACACCTTCTAGTCCATAGAATTTTTCAACCATCGGAGCTGTCCAGTCTGCAATCAGTAAGCAGGCGATTTCATACAGGACACCACACAGGATTGAGAACCACCAATTCCCACCTGTTACGATATAACCCGTTGCAGCAGCAGCGATAAAGTGCCAGTAGTTCCATAGGTCAATATCAAGGGTCTTGGTCGTCTTAGTGAACAACATGATCAGGTTCACCACCACACAGATGGGGATCATAATCGCAGAAACTGGAGCTGCCCATGCTGCTGCCGCTGCTGAAGGCCAACCAGTATCAATAATATTCAACGATACACCAAAGTTCTCAACCATTGCTTGGGCTGCAGGACCTAAGTTACTAGACAACATACCGATTACAAGGTTAATCCCAATGAAACCAATCCCTACCGTCAAACCCGACTTGAGGGATTTTCCAAATGGTAGCCTGAAAATCAAGCCGACAATTGTCAACATGATGGGAAGCATCACAGATGCTCCTAAGCCGAGAATATACTGAACAACGTCATTGATAGCACTCATTGTTTCTTCTCCTTTTTCCTTTTATCCTAAAATTGAGCGTGCAGCCTCCAAGACTTGCTCGTCTACTTTGTCTGCATTGATACCAGTTAGATACCCCATTGCTTTGATTGCAGGAATACTAAATTCACCCGGAAGAAGAGTGGTGGTAATCAACAGATCTGCATCTGCTTCTCTTGCCTTTGCTTCTGCAATTTTGATTTGAAGAATATCAACATCAATATTGTTGGATTTAAACAAATCCTCTACACGTTTCATTACCACTGTTGATGTAGCGATTCCTGCACCACATGCAACCAATACTTTTAATTTAGCCATAAGTTGTTCTCCTTTATAGGTTATATAGTCGTTTCATTTACTTTTAATACTAACTCAAACAGTCTGGGGAGAGACTGGTCGAGGGGGGAAATGAAGAAAACGAAGTTTTCTTCAAAAGTCTCAGGTAGTGGAGTTTTTCACTCATCAAGACAAGCTGACAAAGCCTCCTGTTGATTTGCAAAGAGTATTAGGCTGAACTCAAGTACATAAGACACGTTAACAAAATAATAAAAGATAAACGAAACGGCTATAAATAATTATTTTTTATGATGGTCAACAGCTGCTCTTTTGTTTTGGCAGCTAAGAGTTGGGCTAACACCTCTGCATTTTGGAGGAGCCCCATTAACGATTGAAGCATTTCTAATTGAGCATGGGCTTGGTTCAAGCCCAGAACAAACACAATGTCAGCTGCAACTGTCTGGCTCAAATCTTCCATGCTTTTAAACGAGACTGGTTCTGTATTGGTGATGACTGCCACAAACTCCTTATAGACACATTCTGCATCTGTATGTGGAATTGCCACCCCAAACTGTTCCAGCTGAATACCCGTCGGGAACATCTCCTCGCGTTGTTCTACGCGTTCGAGGAAGTCTTCCCGTACATATCCTTTCTCCAAGGCGACCGCTGACACTTCTGCGAACAGTTCCTTATTGGAAGAATAGCGTTTTTGTGTAAAAATTAAGGACTCATTCAGATAATCCGATAATGTAATAGCTTCCGCCATTGTAACCGTCTCCTTTTTTCTAATTCCTACAAACAATCGATAAAATCAGCCTGATCCTCAATCGAATGTAAGGTATCAATATAGCTAGTACGATCAATTTTTGAATATAAACTAATCAGTGCTTTCTTATACAGTTCCTCATCTTTTTCTGCAATGGCGATGAGAACCACCACCTTGACCATGTTTTGACCCCAGAGGATAGGCTTATCAAGGGTCATGATGACCAGCTGTGATTCTGCAACAAATGCCGGATCTGCATGAGGCAGGGCAATCCCTGTGTAGACACTGGTACTCCCTAACTTCTCCCTAGCCAAGACTGATTCTAAAAACCGTTTGTTCCGCTGATTTCTCAATGAGGTTTTCCCAACCATTTTCCGAATACACTCTTCAGCAGATGAACAGGACTGATGAAGTAAGATATTGGTTTGTAACAAATCCCGAATCACCGATTTTGAAAAACTCGTGTTGTCATGAATCACAGACAGCATATTCCGATTTCCTTTGGTCAAACTCGTGTAGGCCTGTTGAATGATGGCTAATTCCTCATCTGTCACGATCGGGCTAACTTGGATATAATCGACCGCAAATTGCTCTAAGTGGATGGAGCTGATAATCAAATCCGCCTGCTCAAGCTTTTCTTCTGTCAATTCCCGCATATCCATGTTAACCAGATGATCAAAATCGGAAATCGTACGGCGTAAGGAACTCATCACCAACTCTGAAGTCGCTAGACCATGCGGACAAATCACATAAATGGTCAGAGGCGTTGTCATCTTCTCAACCGAAATCTCAAAATAGATGGTCAGAAAAGCAATCTCTGCGTCAAAAAATTCGACTGCATACTTCTCGGATAAGGACTTTGAGGCTAACCAGACAATATAATAGAGCGCACTATACCTCGTCTTTATATTTTCTGTAATCTGATTTTTAATGTTAATCCCACTCTTTAAGCGATAAATCATCGGCTGCGTATGGTTCACTAACATTTGAAAGAGATGCCCATCAGACCGAAAGTCAACACCGGTCAACTCCGATACTCTTGCAATAAACTGCTCAACTGTATTTCGAAACTCCGACTGCTGCACCATCTCCGTCTCATATCCCACTGATAGGAGCGTATAACAGATCGCACGAACTTCTGCGTCTGTAATCAGATTCATCGCAATACCAGTCGCCTGACTGAGCAACTCTCCAGCAATGATATAGACCTCATATTGTTGGAGATTTTCAACACCGACGCCCACATCTGGCTCTACAATCGAATTTCCTTGAAGGTAGCGCTTAGAACTAATGAGCAAATCTAAGACCAGATAGACCCGATATTGTTCAGATGTTCTAAAATGATAGAAATGAGACGATCTTTGAACACTTTCCACAACATTCCTGATCAAGTCAGGAGAGAAAAAGCGAGCTAAACCTTCCTCATATTGTAGGCTGGTCAAGTCAAAATGCCGAATGATAAAGTCTCGGAAGAACTTCCTAACATTCTCTTCTTGGCCAACCAAGGAAACACGACCACTCTTCTTTAGTAGCGATACCTGATAGGAGCTGAAACGCTGTTCCAGTCGCTCTAAATCTCTACGAATCGAAGCCTCGCTGATAAAGTGGCTCACAGACCAGTCCAACACATCGATTGTGCCACTGCCTAAAATTAACTCTTTTAACAGGTCGCACTCTCTATGAAATTGAGAATCTTCGTCCAGCACATCATAGTTACATTGCTCAACTAAGGCTAGAATTTTTCTCTTTTCATTTTGTTTAACCTGCAATCGGATGCCACGACGTGGCGTTTTTTCTATCGTAACACCAAAAGATGACAGTTCTTCATTCACCATTTGTAGATCCGCATAGGCTGTTTTGGTTGAAACAGCGTATTTAGAGGAAAGCTCTTGTGCTGTTACATAATTCTTGGCAGCTATGAGATCTCTCAGAATATTGATTTGTCTAGGATTCAATCTGGACCTCCCTGTTACATGTATCATTATAATGTAAGCGTTTTTATTATTAAAGTCAACTTACTTCCAGATTAATGTGGAAGTATTGATATTATATCGGTAATTTTCAAAAAAATATCAGTCAGAGCTTGCTGTTTCTATTTCTTTTCTATTTGTTTTCAACAGATTTTTCAAGTTTTGACAGGGCTTACATAAGATGATATAGTGAATATGTGAAATAAAACACAATAATCGATAAAGGAGATTGAATCATGACACAACTATTTGATTCACCAGAATATCTTGCTAAGGTTGACGCTTGGTGGCGGGCTGCTAACTATATCTCAGCCGCTCAAATGTATTTGAAAGACAACCCTCTGCTCAGACGCGCAGTTGTCGAGAATGATTTGAAGGCTCACCCAATTGGCCACTGGGGAACTGTCCCGGGGCAAAATTTCATTTACGCCCACCTCAATCGTGCCATCAACAAGTACGATTTGGATATGTTTTACATTGAAGGACCCGGTCATGGTGGGCAAGTCATGGTCGCAAACGCCTATCTTGATGGCAGCTACACAGAGCTTAACCCTGATATTCCACAAACAGAAGAAGGCTTCCAAAAACTATGTAAAATCTTCTCATTCCCGGGAGGCATTGCCTCTCATGCCGCTCCTGAAACACCCGGCTCCATCCATGAGGGAGGAGAACTTGGCTATGCCCTATCACACGCCGCAGGAGCTGTCTTGGATAATCCAAACATTATCGCAGCAACGGTGATCGGAGATGGAGAGGCAGAGACAGGCCCCTTGATGGCGGGCTGGTTTGCCAATACCTTTATCAATCCAGTAAACGACGGAGCCGTCTTGCCAATTCTGTACCTCAACGGTGGAAAAATCCACAATCCTACGATCTTAGAACGAAAGACTGATGAAGAGTTGGCTCAATTCTTCAAGGGACTAGGCTGGAATCCCCTCTTTGTTGACGTTACAAGTTCAAGCCTTACAGTAGCACATCAGGCAATGGCTCAAACACTTGATCGCGCTATTGAAATGATTCAAGCTCTTCAAGAAAAGGCGCGTAAAGGTTCAGCTGAAGAAGCAAGTATGCCTGCTTGGCCGGTGATTGTTGCCCGGATTCCAAAAGGATGGACGGGTCCTAAGACTTGGGAAGGACTCCCAATTGAGGGTGGATTCCGAGCTCACCAAGTTCCTATCCCAGTAGACGCCCACCACATGGAGCACCTTGACGCCCTCCTTGACTGGCTTCAAAGCTACCGTCCTCAAGAGTTGTTTGATGAAAATGGTCGATTGTTCCCAGAAATTGCAGAAATCGCACCTAAAGGTCAACGCCGCATGTCGATGAACCCAATCACCAATGCAGGTGTTATCAAGCCAATGGATACAGCTGACTGGAAAAAACACGCCTTTGATATCAAAACACCCGGTGACATCCTTGCACAAGACATGATTGAATTTGGTAAATACGTTGCGGACTTGGTGGAGGCAAATCCGGATAACTTCCGTATCTTTGGGCCAGATGAAACCAAATCCAACCGTTTAAACGCTGTCTTTACAAAAACCAATCGCCAATGGCTTGGTCGGCGCAACGAGCATTACGACGAATGGCTTAGCCCGGTTGGTCGCGTCATTGACTCGCAACTATCAGAGCACCAAGCAGAGGGTCTTTTAGAAGGCTATGTCTTGACCGGCCGCCACGGATTCTTCGCTTCGTATGAATCATTCCTACGGGTAGTCGATACCATGATTACCCAGCACTTCAAATGGCTGCGTAAATCAAAAACACATACTAGCTGGCGGAAGAACTACCCTGCCCTCAACTTGATTGCGACCTCAACCGTATTCCAACAGGACCATAACGGCTACACCCACCAAGACCCGGGCATCCTTACCCACCTATCTGAAAAAACACCTGAGTACATCCGTGAGTATCTTCCCGCGGATACCAACAGCCTCTTGGCTGTCATGAATAAGGCTTTCAAGGAAGAGGATGTCATCAATCTAATCATCACTTCAAAACACCCACGTCCGCAGTTCTACTCCATCACTGAAGCAGAGGAATTGGTTGAAAAAGGATATAAGGTCATTGATTGGGCATCGACTGTTCCTGCTAATGGAGAACCTGATGTAGTATTTGCTGCCGCAGGAACTGAGCCAAACTTGGAAGCCTTAGCTGCGATTTCAATCCTCCACAAGGCCTTCCCTGACTTAAAGATTCGCTTTGTCAATGTCGTAGACATCTTGAAACTTCGCCATCCAGATGTGGACCCCCGCGGACTGTCCGACCAAGAGTTCGATAGCGTATTTACAAAAGACAAACCTGTTATCTTTGCTTTCCATGCTTATGAAGGAATGATCCGCGACATCTTCTTCAGACGTCACAACCACAAGCTCCATGTCCATGGCTACCGTGAAAACGGGGACATCACTACACCATTTGATATGCGTGTCATGTCTGAACTAGACCGCTTCCACCTCGCCCAAGATGCCGCCCTTGCTACACTCGGACAAGAAGCACAAGCATTTGCCGAAAAGATGGACCAAACCCTTGCCTACCACAAGGACTACATCCGTGAACACGGGGACGATATTCCCGAAGTCCAAAACTGGAAGTGGAAAAACCTTCGCCCATAAATCCCCCCAACCGAGCATGATTAGGGATTAATACGACGAAAAACCCTAGAAGCAGTTCAGTGAACTGCTTCTAGGGTTTTTGAATAAAATTTCTTTTAGAGACTTTCCTTACATGACAGCAAGCTGTAACGATTTCCGTGCTGTACCTAATATTTTTTGTTAAACTTTTGAAGTTTCCAAATGCCTAAAAAACATTTATTTCAGGCATTTTTATCACTGCGGAAAGTCTCGGTATAAGGATTGTTCCACTCGCCAAGTGATACTTTATGAAACTAAAAACCCATAAATTCTTTGCCGATTCCACCTATACTACATCAGGATAAGTCTTAAAAAGACAGGGTTCTAACCAAAGCCATGAGACCATCTTTGACTAAAATACACGAGTATTCAATTTCTCTAACTCCTCATTCTCTATACATACTTGCACTCCGACAAGTTCTTTTTCTTCATAAATGAGACCACAGAAAAATACAACCCCTTCCTTACTCAACCAATTTGATAATATGACTAAGGTTTCGATGATATGATCCTCAATGGTGATAAAGCAATGATTCCCTTTCTCAACAAAGGTTATACATTTAATAGTTCCACATTGCTCTCCTAAGTGAAAGGCAAGTAATTTTTTTAAATGGTCAAAGAATAGCTGTTTTTTCATTGAAACTCCTTTCAAAATCCTTGATTTCTAATATCATTATATCAAACATAAAAGAGTATCAATATAAAACATATAATTTGCTACCAATTGTCTTTCCATCACTTTCTTCCTTTACTAGGCTAACACAAAAATCCAAGTGCCATTATTACTCCTTCTTCTACTGTACGGGGACAGGGTGGCGTTTCTAAAATAGAAATCCTCATAATCAAACAAAAACTTTTTGGTATGCTCGACCTAATACAAATGCTTCTTATTACTTTTCTGGAGGTATCAATATCAACCTAATGAATACTGAATTGTCAACAACTACCTATCTGCCCATTGATTAGCTCATCATAATGGATGGGTATTTGTGCAATATCATCTTTAGCCTTCTTTTACTCCTTATGTAGTGTGGATGACACAGAAAAAATACAATAAACCGCCTCTCCTCTTGCTTTCTAGGCTCAATCCTGCTTCAGAAATCAAAAAAAGGATTGGAGGTCGATAACAGACTTCCAATCCCTTTTATTTATCGATTAGTGATGACTGTGCCTACTAAGTCACTCCTGCTCTTACAGCAAGGCTTTGAACTGAATGTTAGAATCTTCTAAGAAGCAATCGTCAAATCCGCGTGGGTGATGGTATTCAATACGATCTTGATCCATTGGATAGGTGTACTTACCACCAACTTCCCAGATGAATGGGTGGAATTGGTATTGCAGACGTTCTTTTCTCATCTTCCACAATTCTAGGATTTCATCAGTTGAAGCCATAAAGTTTGACCAGATGTCATAGTGAACTGGGATGATAACCTTAGCACGAAGATTTTCAGCCATGCGAAGAAGGTCAATTGACGTCATCTTGTCTTGGATTCCAAGTGGGTTCTCACCATAGTTGTTCAAGGCAACATCAATCTTAAAGTCACGTCCATGTTTAGCAAAGTAGTTTGAGAAGTGAGAGTCCGCACCATGGTATACTGTTCCACCCGGTGTCTCAAAGACGTAGTTTACAGCCTTGCGCGCCATTTCTTCATCTGTCACCGCAAGTCCAGCCAATTCACCATCTTGGGCATCTGCACCTTCTACTGGAAGGGTCACCAAGCACGTACGGTCAAAAGATTCTACCGCATGAACCGTCATATCCTTGATTTCAAAGCTATCACCTGGTTTTACAATGATAATACGCTCTTCCGGAACACCCCACTTCTTCCAGATTTCGCCACACTCGTAAGGTCCGACAAATTTCACATGGTCTAATTTAGGATTGTTCACAATAGCTGCTGCCGTATTGATGTCAATATGGTCACTATGGAAGTGAGACACAAGATAGTAGTCCAATTCATTGATGGCAAATGGATCAATAACCATTGGCTGCACGCGCAAGTTTGGTTGGAGTTTACGAACGCCTGCCATATTCGCCATTTGGTGTCCGCGAACCATGTCTTTTACTTTCTTCGTTGACTTACCACGCGCTGACCAAAGATCCATAACAATATTAGCCCCGCCCGGTGTCTTAAGCCAGATACCACAATTACCCAGCCACCACATTGAAAAGTTCCCTTCTGGAACCACTTCTTCTTCGATCTCTTCATTGAGCCATGTCCCCCACTCTGGGAATGTACTCAAAATCCATGATTCTCTTGTAATTTCATTCACTTTTGCCATAATAGCTCCTCCTGATAGCTTATGTATAATCCTAGTATAACGCTTTCATTTATTCATAAAAAGACCAAATAAAACACAGGCATGTGTTCACGTTTGGACTGTCAGCCACCTCAAAAATCAGCTCCTACTCCTAAAACCAAGGTCTGACGAAACCAGAAAATGCTATTAAAGATAGAAGTAAAATTTGAAAATGTACTACTCCATAAAATAAAAAACTCGGAGCTTTACATATTGTCTAATGCAGATCTATCAGCTTCTTCATCTGGCAAAGGACGACCAAGCCAGTCTGCTTCAGCAGCTATTTCTCTCGTCTTGTATTTGGGTATATCATGAGATGTCCAACACTCCATTTTTTAAGCAACAACAATTTATATCATCATATAACAGCTGCAATAATTCCCTTTTATTGACTTATCTCGCAACTCGCTAATACTAGCCGTATCAAGCCTTTTTTAAAACTCAAGTTCGCGATAAGAGCTAGCGCGCGGAAAAATCCGAGACACGTCTCCCTTAAGCGAATTGTGACGAAAACATAAAAGCGCTTTATTTTTTATAATTGTATCAATACCCAACAATTCAATAAAATACACCAAATCACTAACCCACTTTTTAACTTTTTCATTCTAAAATGTAAAGTATAAACAAGTACAAGATATTAGAGGGGTAGTAAAAAAGGTATTAAATTATGAGTTCAGCAGGCAAGAAAACAGCACCTTAACGGGTGCTGTTTTTTTATGCTTGTTCCTGTTCCAAAGGTACAACTGCTAAGGTCTTATCAAGACTTGCCAATACTTTTAAAACTGTATCAAGTTGTGGGCTAGTTTTACCCGTTTCCATCCTAGCGATAACTGGTTGGCTAACACCGCTCATCTCCTCTAGTTTCTTCTGACTAATGCCCTTTTCATTTCTAGCCTCGATAAGCTCACTCATGATAGCCACGCGCATATCACTTTCTAGAATTTCTTCTTTGCTAAATAATTCTGCTCTTACATCTTTCCAGTTACTACCAATTGCGCTATTTTTCATTATCTAAACCTCTTTCTTTTAAGTCTGCTAACTCACGTTTAGCTTGCTCAATTTCTCTTTTAGGTGTTTTCTGTGTCTGTTTCATGAAATGATGCAGTAAAACAAAACTACCATCAATCCATGCAACAAATAAAATTCTATCCCTTAATGGTCTTAGCTCCCAAATTTCAGCATCTAAATGCTTAATATATGGCTCGCCTATACGTGTTCCATATTGACTTAACAACTCAATATAGTCATTGATTTTATTAAGCTTAATTCTGCTATCTTTCCCTCTTTTACTAGCAAGCTCTCGCATATAATCTAAAACTGGTTCATTGCCATTTTTATCTTTATAAAAATAGATATTATGCACCTTTGCACCTCTTTCTAGTAACAATTATAACCTAAAAATTATTATTTGTAAATACTTTTAAGTTATTTTTTAAAAAAAGCACCTAGTTTCCTAGATGCTAACACAATAGCCTGGATTTGAACCGGAATCTCCTCCATCAAGGTGTAATCCCTATATACTACTCCTTGTGCTTGAAACATTATATCAAGCAGTATTAAAATTTATCAAGTAGCATCTACATGGATTGCTTTGATAAATGCTCTTTTCCAATTTCTAATATTGTTAGCATTTTTAAAGGATTTCTCATACCAATGTGTACCAGTTCCAGGCGTTGTGTACTTTCTTTTAGCTGCTAATAATTCCTCTTTGTTAGCAAAGAAAAATCGCCTTTGTTTTTCAGAAACAAACCCTTTTCGTTTTGGTCCGTAATACTGCGCTCTTGCGTAAGGTGGATTATAGACTATAGAATTTACAACTACATGCCCAGATGCTCGCAGATTACCGCTTTTCTTTGGAATATATTTATTGGTATCAAGCATCATTTGGTTCATCATAGCTACTTTGCCTATTTGTAAAGAAAATAATATTATGATAGAATTATCAAATACAAAGGAGAAAAAAGATGAAGAAAAAATTTTTCTTATTCCTCTGCTCGGCTATTATTGCATTTACGCCAAATCTAGCTTTTGCAGGCACAAGACAACCCGTAACATCTAGGGAGCAAAAAGCATTCCCCTACAACCTTACATATTCCTGGTATGTGACAAAATCAGATGGACAAACCATGCGTTCGACAGGGACATATATCGGAAACGGTAAATTTTTATCAGCTGCTCACAGTGTTACAGATCGATACGGCCGTTACAACAGTAGCAATACCGCAATCTCGCTTGCTCCCGATTTAAGTGAACATTTCAAAGTTTACAGCCAAGGGAATAACCCTTTTAAAGTCATGCCGGGCTACGCAGGTTTCAATGACTTAAAAAATGATATCAGTATTACAGAAATTACAGAACCCATTTCTATTAACACAGATACTCAACGCATCAAACTTAAAATCTATCAAGACCTAACTAAATTAGTGGGAAAGACAGTTGAGACAACCGGGTACTCCAACTTCACAAGAACCGATTTTACAAAGGCTAGAGGCAAAATACTTTCGGTTGAAAGCGATGGAACATTGATAGCTGACTTGGGATCAGCTACGGAAAATTCTGGCTCTGCCGTCTATCTTAACGGCGAAATCATCGGGGTTTTAACCGCTATCACAGATGAATGTATCGGTCAAAATACGTGTAAACGGGGAACTATCACCCCTCTCACATTGGATATCAAACAGAAATTACTTGATCCGAACGGTGTCCCTAGCTCCGTTGAATAACTACTCTCACTTTCAGCCTGAAAACAACGCTCTTGGAAAATAGATTCTAAGAGCGTTTTGAAATTTTATAGTCGCTCAGTTTACTTTTTAACTCATCTTGCTGTACTATTGAGAAAAGTTACACTTTTCTTATCTATCACTTGTCTAGTTATCAACTAGACAACTACCTGCGACTCGTTGCCTAGCACTAAAAGTAAACTGAGCAACTATATCTCATTGCAATACAAAAACACCAGCATAAGGCTGGCGTAGGAGATTATGAAAAATTTTAGGATTGAACATAGTATAGCACGCACCGTTGTTGAATGCATCGGTCTTGAGACGGAAATTTTTAGAATCCTAACTAATTATCTAATCCTAAAGTTTTACGAGTAGTAGCTTCGTAGTGTTGAGCCAAATATTGAATCTTACGTTCAAAATCTGGAAATAAATCCTCTTTGAAATAATGATATTCCTTTAGTTTCTTAATCAATTCTTCACAAATATGCCTTAAGCATTCCAATATTTCATAATCTGAATTGGATAATTTTTTCTCCAGTTCCTGTTTATACTCTCCTAGTTCCGTATAGTTAGTTTGAGTCATACTAAGAAGTTCTTCAATACGTTTTATGTCTTCTCGCAAAGATTTTTTATGAAAATGCTCGTCATACTCTAAAACTATTTTGTAGGTTTTTATCTTTTTGATATCATAACTTTTAATACTATCTATTTTGTCAAAATTTAGAAAAGCTCCTTTTTGAGCTATTATACGTTCGTTTATTCTATCTTTTTTCACTTCAGTAAATAGATGTTTTTCTCTATGCTTCTCGTCATCAATCTTGAAGAAAAATAAAGACGGAGAACACTTCTGATTAATATGCGACAAACCAGATAGCATAAAAAGTAAGGCAATGTAGGGATTTTTAGTTATATCTAACAAACTGGTCTTTAAACCGTAGTGTTGTAACAAAGCCAGCTGTTCTTCTCTGTCACCCATATTATCAGTATCCAAAGGAAAATAGGAGATTTTTTCAGGAAATTCATTAGCTACTCTTTTATATAAATACTCAAATCTTTGCCTGTAGTCATTTTGAACATTTTTTCTCAAAATACCAGGAAGCAATGGGTATTCATGAGATTGTCCACGAAAATAGTTACACGAATCCTGAAAAGAATCAGAGGTAAAGAATTGGATTAATTCTTTATAAAGATAGAAAAGTTGCCAATCCCCACCATTGTACATATTTTCACTCTTTAACTTCTTGTTGCAATCTTTAATGAATTCTTTTAATTCGTCAGCGATTTCGCTATTTTCTGATTCAATTTCCAGATTGAGTATTTTATAGAATCTATAATCCTTTTCTTCCTCTGTTTTTCTTCTGACTATATAGCGTATTTTTATTATCACTTCTTCGAAATATTTGCTTGCATCATATTCTTTATTAACTTTGTTATAAAAATCATCGTTGCTATTATGCATCAACAAATACCTGCAAATTATCTAATCTATATCTAAAGGATTGTTCAGAAACATTCATAATACCTGCCCCTATTTCGATTATCTTATCTACATCTCCATTATCGAAATTTTGCTCTCTTGTATATCCTAAATCCTCTATAACTTTACCAACAACCTCCTGCACTAATTTACGTGGCATAAGTAAAGTCGCTGCGAATTTATTTGCTGAAACTTCATTCATTCTAGATATAACATCTTTATACCTAGAGCTATCCTCATCCCTATAATGAATTTTGCCTTGGTGTTCTAAAATAATATGTCCTATTTCGTGTGCTATAGTAAATCTCTGTCTGACCTTCGGATCCCAGATATTAACACAAATTCTACTATCCATCCCTTGTTCAGCTTCCCCTGAATATTCTAAATCTTTATATTCGATTTTAATTCCACATCGGTTCGCTATTTCATCTACATCAATGGATAGATTTTCTGTAGAGAGATTTTCTATCTCTTCTCTTTTATCTTTAAATTTTTCTAAGAAAGTTTCATCATATAAATTTCTATATAACAACATTATACTCACTTCCTTTTTGATATTTTTCATACAAAGTATATCACATTATATATCTTTTGAATACAAAAATACTCAATATTCGGAATTTTTCTTAAAAATATTGTTAAGTTTTGTTTACAAAAAATCCCGCTCAGATTTCTCTGGGCGGGGGTAAGGTTATTTAAGACTTCCCCAAAGGGAGATACGCTTACCAGCTGCATCTGTTTGACCAATCGCTAGGTAATTACGAATGCCCGAACCTCCGATATAGGAAATCCAGCGGAAGCCGTTAGCTGATCCTTTGCTGTCATACTTAATAGCTTCCCCAGGTCGATAGGTTGCCACAATCTCACCCTTTAGGCTCGGCGCACGGCGGACATTGATATAACTTGCTCCGACTGTAAAAGTACCGGTCTCTGGAATCAGGTCAATTTCTTTGCTTGTTGGCTTGGTAGTTGCTGGTGTGCCTCCATTTTGATACGGTGGTCTGAACCAGCCTACCACATTAGAGACATTGCGGGTATTAAAGCGGGCTGGACCACCAACCTGCAAGCTATCCCAGTTGCCATCAATGTTCTGTTCAACGGTTTTCATGGTCTTGCCATCACTGTCTGCAATCACCACTCCCGTGTGACCATAATTGATGCCACCGGCAAAAAAATTCATCACAAAGAAATCACCAGCTTTGGGTCTTTCATTCATTGGCAGATAGAATACCTGCCATCCAGCCTGTTTCGCCGACTTGATCAGATCAATAGCATTACCCCATAAGTCTACACCAAACCATTTTTTAGCTGCGAATGTCGGGACATCTGCGCACTGATAACCATAGGCGCCATCCTTGTCCACTCCCATACCAGCATTGGCAAGATTGATAAAGAATTGTGCTACTTCATTTGCTCTTGTCATTCTTCTCCTCCTTATTGAATAGTTCTAAAAACGGGCTAAGCACAAAAGCGATGTAGCCCGCAGGTAACAATACCATCATTACAAACAAGCACTTAACCGCTCTCATGCTCTACCTCCTTATTTTTAATGCATCAAAAGACTGAACTGTCTTATCGTCCCAAATACCCAAAGCATAAAAAGTGCGGATAAGATACTGTTGATTATTTAATGAGACATTACTCGTATCACCCGCATTATATTTAGCATTTGTCCAGTCGTATAAATGATAAAGACTGAAGCTGTTGCATCACCTATACATGTTTTTATAGATTACACACCCTTACTTCTTCTTAAAAACATCTAGAAAATCTTTGAATAAACGCACCTCTAGCCCCATTTTTTTGAGGTTTTCCAAAATAGAGGTCAACTCAAATAAAAGATAACCTAGATACATAACATATAAAAGAGCAATTCCTGTCTCACTTGGTAAAAGAATTGCAACTGGAACAAAGAAAATCATGACAATCATTGAGCATAACTTCCGTAATATTCCATTAATTCCTATTTTGCTAACAAAGTCAATATCTGGATTGATTTTGGCGGCAATTGCTCCTGTAAAAAAATCAATAATCATAGCACAAGCAATCAAGCCCAAAATATAAAAAATCTTCCCATCCTGGGACTCAATCAAATTTTGTAAAAATAAAAACATATACTCTCCATTCTAAAAAGAGTAGCCAACAACTATTCCCCAATCCTTACTTCTTGCTCAGACAAAACCTGAGCTACGACAGTACGCAAGTTGAATAGCTTTGGCACATCGTTGAAATTATAGATCCCTTTGACAACCAAGCCTACCCAACTTTTGACAACAATTGAGTCTTTTGTGAATTTCATAGTAAATTTTCCTTTCTTTAGCAATGCTACTCCTGTAATCAAACCGCTAACTAGCTGATTCATACCATTTCCTCATCTTTTTCATGGGATTCTTCAGACAGCCTGCTCGAAAAAATCGCTGTAAGTTCTGTAACTGCTTGGGCGACTGTCGCCTCTAGCTTTTCAAAGCGTTCATTACGTTCTGCTTCTGCTTTTGACGCTCGCTCATCTGTCAGCGCAGCTTGTGCTTGAACTTCTGAAATAACCCTATTCGCCTCATTGATTCTGTCATTCCGTAATTGGTCTGAAAAGTCCTTGACATACTTCAGTGTGAACCAGTCAACAGCTAATTTGATCAACTCTGCTTCTGAAGTGTTCGTGTGGTCTCCGTCCAGTTCTGCATTGAATAGGACTGTCTCACGTTCGTCTGCTTCCTTAATAACAACGATTGTTTTGCCAGTCGCTGGATTGTAAGAAGCTGATGAATATATTTTTAATGCCATGCTATCCCTCCTTTTCTTTTGACTTCCTAGCCTGTTCATCGAACAGCTCTTGCAAACTTTCATCAGACGCAAGTACTCTGCGCATGTCTTCTAGCTCCTGAATTGACTGAATAAGTCGCGCTCGAAGCTCCGCATTCTCTACTGTTTTGGTCTTCAATTGCTCCGCGAGGTCTGCGAGCATATGATTGTATAATTCTTCCATGTTTTTCTCCTATCCAATGTAGTCAGCCCAGTTCCCTACCCCTTTATAGCCTATTTTTAAAGCAAGGTCTTTTAACATCTGTTTAATACGATATTCTTGTCCATTTGATCCAGTTACATAGGTTTCTTTTGAATGCATTTCATTGACATATATTTTTGAAAATCGACGATTAGGCAAGCCAAAAATACAAACGCCCTCTGTACTATTTTTTTCTGGATAAATACGCGTCTCGTTTATATCCTGTCCATCAAAAATGAGGGCAGTTGCTCCTTGGTTGTACCAAGTCATACGATCTGAAATCAACTCAATTAAGTCAGCAGTCCCAGAATTTTTTGCCTTTCCATTCCAGATTACGAGACCTGTAAATGCCGCATGCCCCTTATCCTCAGATCCTTGATGGTTCATTCCCAATGTCATACGAGAAGCTAAAGCACCTCCCTGACCGTGGGTGAGTTTTTGACCAGTTTCAAGTTTGATAAATTGTGTCGCATAACCACTTGCAAGCCGTTTAATGGAAGCTGAGTTGTTTTTGAAAGAAATATTACTATTATTCAAATCGAACGTTAGATTCCCATTCTGACTTTGTAGCACCCCACTCTTAATCCGAGTAGCACTTAAATCCACTGCTTGAACAGCTGTAATAAAAGCACGCTTCGCGACTAAACTATTGATAAGCGCATCATTAGAAGCCAACTTATTGATCATCGCAGTATCAACCTTTAGCTTATCCGCAGTTATTGCATTTGCTTGAAGCATGTTCGATGTGATAGAATTTGCGGTTAAGATACCTGCGCGAACACTGTTCACATTCAGCTTATCTGCTGTGATAGAGCCATCTACTATCAGCTCTGCGCTCGTCTTTGGCACGATAGATAAATTGCACAACTCCCATTCATTCGAAGCCTGCATAGAGACGCAAAATATAATGTTAGAAACTGTTTTTCCTGCAGGTAATAGGAGTTTAGAAGTCAATTTAAAAGGTGTTTTAGTGGTATTAGTAAGGTGTGTTGTATATCCTAGCCACCCCGTCTTACCATCTGTATACGTCAGTCGACAGTAAAAATAGAGCGGACCGCTTCCCGATACCCGCATAGCCTCACCAGTTATTAAAAACTCCTTCTCGTTGATAGCTAGCGGAGCATCCATAACGGCACCCCCTGTTGAAATACGGACACAAGTATTCTTATATTTTTTGCCAACAAGATTGGTTTGATGCGAAGTGATCACCATCTTATCCGTCACAGCCCGAATCGCTTCTGGTTGAACGGTAAGCATACTTGCAATGTTGTTCCCGTTCAGTTCCTTACCCGACCAAAACTGAATACGTCCATCCTCAATCAGAAATTCCGATTTTTTCAGCACATCACTATTCAAACTTTCAACCGTTTGAACAACCTTGTCCGCTTGGGTTTCAATCCTACTTATCCGCGCCGTATCTTGCGCTAATGCTTCTAATTGAGTACGAATTCCACGGGTACTCTCCTCTTGTGTCCGCTTATAGGTCTCAAGAGCCGTTAGATTACCTGCATCATCAAATTTGCCACGAACTTGAGCAAGCTCATTTCGATACACACCCAATTCGGCTGATATTGTAGCTTCAAAAGAGTTGCGCCATCCCTCATTGTCTTCCCGTTGGCGTAACAGTTGTTGCGATAGAGCGTTCTGCTGTCCAGCTAGTGTATTCGCCAAAGTCTGCGCTTGAAGGGCTTTTTGGGAGGCTTCACCAACTAACGTCTCATACGCTGTTAATGCTTGACTTAAAGATTGATAGCTTTCTGAAATCCCAGATTGCATATTACGCTCTACGTCACCAATCAAGGCTTCCAACTCCTCCTTTGAGGCTGTTAAACGCTGGCTTAGAGCTGTCTTATCTCTTTGCGCTTCTGCACGCTGTTCTGCTAGCTTACTTTCGATTTGTGTCGCTAGTGTAGCTCGAGATTGTTCAGCTTCTGCCTTAGCTTGTTCAATGCCATCTTCAAGAGTGGCTTTTTGTTTCTCAAATGCTGTCTCAAAGCTACGATTGGCATTTTCGATTTCCTTTTGCAGGCGCACTTCAAAATCCGAAAGCAAGGTAGATGCAGTGTCTGATACTGCATCACTGACCATTCCACTAAGTTGACCTCCTATTGATTGAGACACCTTTCCAAAGCCAATGGATTTTAATTTTTTAGACATTGGTGAGAAGTGATACTTGGAAATCCTAACCCTAATATCTGTATCAAATCGCTCGTGATAAACACTTACAGTATCAAAGATCTTAACTGGTACATCCGATTTCCCTTTGACTTCCAACTCCAAACTTTCTTCCACAAGATCACACAAGGTTGAGGCAAAATAGCGCTTCCCATATTCCTTTAAGCTAGCTACGTCCTTGACATCTTGATCACTGACTTCCAGCGTCGCTTCATAAATTTGACTATATTTCTCAATCAAAGGACTGTCAACTGTCACACTAAGGGTACGATCTGCTCCTCCTTCTTGTGACGTCAGCGTTTTCTTAAAGTGAATCCTCGTCCGCAAGTCCTTGACAGACTTGCTTGCGTGATACTTACTAAGATTTTTCCTATACATAAAGAGGGACTCATTTTCAGTCCCTCCATTTTGTAACAACTTAATCGCATACTTGTCTCGCACAAGGTCACCACCCCATTGACCAAGGATAGAGTGCCTATCCTTGACTAGAACCTCCATAACAGATTTATCTGCTATGTTCAAGCTATGATGATCCATAATGTCAGATGAAAATGAAAAAGGATGCTTGCGAACAATGGATCCCGCTAATGCATTCATCACCGTCTGGCCAGCAACCCTATCCACATTCAGGGTTGACATCGTGTAGTAGTTGAGCAAGGTTGCTACTTGGTTTGCATAAACCTGCACATAGCCATTCTCCTTGACAACATCAAAAATAAAGAACTCCTGCTCTCCATGCAAATCATCAGCCAAAAGAAAGGTCTCTGGCGTCAGCAAAGACCAGCTTTCATCTGTCACTGGAAACTTAAAGGAAAGCTGATAGGTACCGTTTGCTTCTTGGACAATATTATCATCCCAAGCTAAGTTTAAGGGAATATTACTCTCTTTCAGATAAATCAAACCTTATACCTCCAGTTTCCTTTAATTGTCACTTTTGACACATTTCCGCTTGTCGTCACACCTGAGCGTCCTGTTGCAATTTCAAAGAACGGTCCACGCTTTCGAATCGTATTTTGGATTTGTCCATCCTTGTTCAACACGACTTGTTCTCCATGACGACAATCAATTGTAGCTTTACCATCTAGCGTCAAACGCATGGTCTGTTTTCCGATCGTTAGGCTGACGTCTCCTTGTCCCTCTAACACGATAATAGGTTCCGAATACACTGTCCCTCTATTCACTACCGTACCGCTACTAGAAAGCACCACATCTTCTACATCTTTCATATATCGGAAAGGATGCATCTCAAGCGTGATGTCTACTGTCCAATAATGCAGACCATAGGGTTTGTATCTGCTTGACTTGAAATCAGCATAGAAGAGACTGCCTAACTGATACTCAAACTCTAGCTCATTCTTCTCATCACGGAAAGTCTCAACCAATCGCTGCACATCTGCAAGCGACTTAACCAAAAAAGTCAAGGTTCTAGAATAGCCATCATAGGCACCATCCAAAATGCTCAACTTTCCATTTGCGCCATAAATTGTCGCTGTTTCTGCCACACGAGGTGCTGCGCCCTCAACTGCTCCAGCATCAATCAACTGACAAGAAGGAATGCCCGAAGTATTGTAGCCATTAATAATCATATACATCTAAATCCCCTCCCTTGCCATGATTTGTCCGTGAGTACGATAAGTACTCTGGCCAACCTTTTCACTATCTAAATAGACAGATACATCCTTATCTAAAATGCCCTGAAGTAGCGCTTCAACGCTTGCTAGACGATCCAACAGTCCTGATTGAGAAGCAGCACTTGCCGAATGTGTCAAAAGACTGTCATTTGTCAAACTCCGGTGGACATCACTTGTGAAGCCCGCTTCCAAGCCATCATCACCAAAAGAATCTACCAATATTCCTGCCATACCACTGACCGTTGATCGTACATCTTTGAACTTATCTTCCAGTCCTTGGTTCAAACCAGACATAATGGCATTCCCTGCTGGAATCAAGAGCTTTCTATCGTAGTCAATAGGACCCTTATTGTCACGAATCCAATCAGCAATACCTCCAACGAATTCTGTGACGTTGTTCCAAGCAGACTGCAAACCTCCCAAAAAACCATCCAGAATTGCTTTCCCTGCAGCGAATAAATCAATGTTCAGCAAACCATCAAAGATACTGGTAACATTTGAAACTAGATCCGACACGCTTTGTTTGAGATTCTCCCAAGCTTGTTTCGCTCCTGACACCAAGCCATCAATAATATTTTGGACCGAAGAGCTCAAACTTCCCCATAGACTGGTTGCAGTAGCCACGAGACCTTCCCATAGGTTCGATAGAAAATCTTTGAAACTGTTCCAAGCATTTATCGCACCTTCCACAAGGTTATAAATCAAACTTGAAACTGTTTCTCTTATCCATTCCCAAGCTCCCCATGCTACACTTTTGACTGTTTCCCAAAGCATAGAAAGCATGTTTTTAAAATTCTCAAAATGGATCATTGCAAAACTGACAATGGCATACACGACTTCACTAAAGTAGGTTTTAATCCCTTCCCATATTAAGAAAATTGCATTTTTGATACTATCCCAAATAAGACCAAGGTCAACACCCAGCTGAGTAAAGTTACCTGTCAATAAATCAATAATCACTAAGATAGCACCCATAAATATGGATTTGATAAATTCCCAAGCACCTTGGAAAATCATCTTAATCCCTTCCCATATCTGTACAAGACTGTCAGATATAGCTGTCCAATACTGCATAAAGATTTCAATAAACGGCTGCAAAATAGCCATAATAGCTTGTATCAACAGATTCCACGCAGTAGTTGCCAGCTCTTGAATGCTTGTCCAGAGATTGGAAAAGAACTCCACCATTCCATACCAAAGTATTTTTATACCTTCAATGGCTCCATTCCATACATCCTTGACCCCATTCCACAAATGACTAGCACCCTCGGAAATACCCTGCCAAAGATCTATAAAGAATTGCGCAATATTTTGCCAAGCAAGTGTTATCCACTCCACAAAACTAGACCATATTTTTTGACCCGTTTCAGTTTGGGTGAAAAACCAAACCAAACCAGCCACAAGAGCAGCAATCGCTGCTACGACCAAGGCTATTGGATTAGTTAATAAACTTCCATTAAAAGCTATAATTGCTTTTTTTGCAGCCTCAAAAGCTGCTGGAAGTTGTTGGGGCATCGTCACTATGTTAAATGCTGCAAAACCTGATCCCAGCGCTACTAGAAGACTTTCGATTGACTCTCCAAGCTCAGGTCCAAATAAGTTGGATAATAGCTCCCCCAACCCAGTTGAAAAGGCCGCCGGAAGACCCTTCAAAATATTTCCGACCATCGGAATAAAATGATCCAGTAGAAAAGTTGAGGTTGTCTGTGCTAGAGCAGTCATAGAGGGTTCTATACTTTCTCCTAGGGCTAAATTTCCTAACACATCTTGAGCCACATTTTTCATGGCAGAAAATGAACCACTAAAAGTAGAAGTCGCATCTTCAGCAGCAGTCCCTGTAATACCCAAATTCTCTTGAATCACATGAATAGCCTCTGACACATCTGAGAGATTGCTAATGTCGTACTTGACACCTGTCAACTTCTCTGCGTCATCCAACAAGCGCTGCATTTCCTCTTTCGTATCACCGTACCCTAGCTTGAGACTGTCTAACATGCTGTAATTTTGCTTAGCAAATTCCTGATAGGCAGTCTGGATACTCCCTATTGATGTTCCCATCGCATTTGCATTGTCTGCCATATCAACCATAGCCATATTGGCTACACCTGCTGCCTGCTCCGTATCTCCACCTAGAGATTCCAAGAGGCTTGCGCCAAAACCCGCCACACTTTCCATATAAGAAGTAGCTGATTGCCCACTGGTCCGATAGGCTTCATTCGCATAGGCCTTCACCTTGTCAGCCGAACTCTTAAATAGCGTATCAATCCCTCCTGATGCTTGTTGAAGATTAGCGCCTTCTGTCAAACTAGCAGAAAAGAAATCCCCAATTTTTCCGCTTTTAATGATCTTTTTGAATCCTTTTAAAAAGATCAATCCCGCATTTTTACTAACCTCTTTTACTTCAGGTTCAATTGCATCCTGAATAGCTTCACCGGCTCCTTTTGTAGACGGTACAATCTGTACATCAGCCTGTTTTAAATCTTTTGTCATTCACTCTCACCTCCTATCCTTTCTAAAAATGATTCTCTAGCTTTTTTAAATTCCTCACCAGATTCAAATACTAATTCTTGAGGCTCTCTCTTATTCTGTGATAATGTGTCCATAAGAGATTTCGGGCGATTAACTCCTTTTTGACCATCTTTTGTCTTAGCCCACCAAAGAAGACTGACTCTGTCATGTAGCCCTACTAACAGTAACTGTTCCATGTTTAATAATTGGCCACTCATCTTCATCTTGATGCGGGAATCATCCCGTAATCCAACGGCAAAAACAGCTACCTTTGTTGCAGGTAGCTGTTCATAAGCGTAAATATGGTACGTCTCAGCTAAATCACAGACTAAAGCCTCCTCATCAGCTTCTATCATTCTGGCGAGGAACACTAGTTTTTTACCTGATGATTGTTAAAGATTTCAGTAATTTCTTCTGCCATACGCTCTGTCGAAACGAGACCATTTTCATCACGAACATGATCCTTGAGCGCCTCGACCTGCTCTCCTAAAAGCAATTTAATCATTTTAGGAAATACCATCGGGTTTGCGTCTACTTCGCTGATTGCCTCAACCAACTCATAGTTATTCAGACGTGCCTCGTCCAGCTTGTATTTGAAACCCGATTTTGTCGTTCCAGATACTTGCTTACTTGTTTTTGTTTTCACCATCTGCGCTTACCCCTTCTTCATGTATTCATAGTGGGTGTTCCCAGAGCTATCTGGCAAAGCCTGTACAGTCGTTTCATAGCCGACATTTTCGCCATCTGCATAGATGATTTCACCAAGCTCAGACACTTTTCCGTTTGGAATGACAATTCGCTTCGCCACCCCACCCTGTAATAACATATCCACCACAATAACGTGTGCTGGCAATTCTTTTGAGTTTGACTTGATAGTAAGACCATCTGCCAAAGTTCCTGTTACATTGTCTGGACCATAGACTTCTTTTAAGACTGCTACATTCAATGCCTCAATCAAAGTATAAGAGAAGGTATCCTCTTTCTCTTTTTGGACAGAATTAACAGTATTTCCACCCCAAGCCTTGATGTTCTCTGATGATGGTGAATTTGAATTTTTCATCCCATCTTCTGATACATATCCAAGCCCCTCAAAGGCTGCATCCAAAGAAGATGTTGCATCAGTTGGCAAGGCTGTACCAAGTGGTGCAGAGTAGATTGCTCCTCCAATTTTTGGCTTTGCAGCCGTTACATTTGTTACATTTGACATTCGTTGTTCCTCCTAATAATAATGAATATCCAATACAGCTTGATAACGATAGTATTGCATAGCTGTATCCGTAAAGTTGTTGATAACTCTTTCAAGTAATAATAAGAAAAATAGTTTTTTCCTCGACTGAGAATGACTCACTACCTTTCAATAGCGGCAGTACTCTGACGGTTTAAAAATCCAGATAACCACTCTGCATCTGCTATCAGCTCCGCCTCATCATTTCCCCGCAAGCGGTCTGCCAAATCATAGGGCAAACCATTTTGAAGCGCTATCCGAGTCCGTAGTATTGTCTGTTCATAACTCGCTACTTTCTCTTCCAAGTCTTCAATCTGCTTGCTATACGAAGCTGACTCCTGCTTAAAAGCAGTTACAGCTGAATTCAAGCCTAGGTTTTCTGTCTCCAATTCTTCCACACGATCCTTCAATTGGTCGTAATCCTTAAATCTATTTTTTTGACGAGCCAGTCGTTCACTGATGATTCGATCCAATTCTTTCTGTGTTTCAATTGTTTTAAATTCAGACATTGCTGTCTCCTTTCTCCGCATTTTTCATGCGTCCAGTAATTAAGATACAAAGGGCGTTAAACGAGCAAAGCAAAAATAGGAGTTTTGACGAAGAACTACAAGTTCTAGGAAAAACTATTTTTTTGCACAGCTCGTAGCCCGAGTTCAATTATACAAGACGAGGTAACCAAGTAATAAAAATATAAACTAAATGACTATAACAGTCACTTCCCTGATGGTTATTACTGTACCTGTAAAGCAGGCATAGCCTGCAACAGTTACGGCAAACTAGGAAATCTGACGCAGAGCTTTTAGACGAGAGTTTGCTTCGCAAACTTCTATTTCTCGCCTCCAAAGGTATACTATACCTTTGAAGCTAGGAAGATTTAGCCCTAAAGGAAGCCACAGCTGTAACTAGCTAAAGCTAGAACACCTGCGTCTCTTTTTCGCACAGAGTTTAGCCCATGTTCAATTAAATAAGATAAACGAAATGACTATCGTCACTTGTCGCAGTTGACTGCCCCCTGATAAGGACAGATAACCGGTATGGCACAAGGGACTTCTGCCTCCCTTGTTTCCATATACTATTTATAACAATGGTTTCTTATTAGTATATGTAAGAATGACCGATTGACTAAGGTTGTGATGGCTCAGTTTTTTCTTAACTCTAGCCAACACGATCCTTTCAATCGTATGAAACCTTGCAGCTTTTAATGCCCTCAGCAAGTTTTTGGGCAAGAGAAATCCTATTTCTATGATTTCTACCAAGAAGTGGGAAAGCGTTTGATTCTTCTCACTCCTTATATTTTAGGTTCGGACTGACTTATTTTTACAAGACTGGACGGATGTCCAAACTTCTGTCTAAAATAGTTTCCTCTCCTTGAATACCAGAAAAACATTCGCTTTCTCGAATGCTTGGAATAGTCACCACCAACACAGTGAATCAACATCCTCTCAGAATAGTATTCCAACCTTGTGTCCGTTTCCGAAGAATATGGTCAATACTAACCTTAACAGTTGAGGATATTCCCGACTTCTATCCACTGAATTTCCAAAATCCCACAAATATTCTTTCTCTTTAGAATACTCATTTAGTCTTTTCAAAGGTCATACGGTGCTTTCTTCGACAGGTCGGTTCTTATTATCATTCAACCTGCTTCAAGCCCCTCTTTTGTCTATATAAAACAAGAGGAAGTCTCGTGCCCTTTCATTCACAATACTATTTTATCACCAAAAATAGCTTACAAACTTCACTCTAACTATGTAAAAACTAGGTCGAATCTGCATTCTCTACGAGCAATTGACCGTTTCTATAGACCTCCGCAAACTCTATCAAAGCGATAGATAACGCATGATAGTAGCTACCCTCACTCATAAATAAATCATTATAGATTTCAAAATCACGCTTTCGTGAACTACTTAAAAATTTTTCATATAGAATCCGTCGATGATTTGGATCAAATAAATGACCTATGGCATATTCAATAGCCTCTAATTCGGCTAATGCGTCAACTTTAGCGATCGCTAACCGCTCTACTGGACGGTTCGGTACGCCATGAGACTGTCTCGGCTCAAAGGAATAAGTAGCCGTCATTTTTTGACCATCAACATCACCTGCTATCCTGCGCCAACGTGGATACTCTCTTAGTTTTTTCTTGGCGTTTCTAATGGTCTGTTTTTCATCAATTTCTGGAAAAAAAGTCACTTCATCATCTCCTTATAGTTTAATCGATTTACGGGTTATAGCCGTTTAGTTTATTTTTAGTACTAGCTCAAACAGTCTGGGGAGAGACTGTTTGAGGTGGGAAATGAAGAAAAGGAAGTTTTCGTTAAAAGTCGCAGGTAGTTGTCTAGTTGATAACTAGACAAGTGATAGATAAGAAAAGTGTAACTTTTCTCAATAGTACAACTCAAGATACGAGAGCGTTAAGCAACTCCTAGACAAAATAGGAAATACAACGAAGAAGCTTTGGCTTCTAGGAGTATTTATCTTTTTGTCAGTGAGTTGTAGCTCAAGTTCAATTATACAAGACGAGTTAACGAAGTAATAAAAATATAAACTAAATGACTATATTACATCACATTTTATCTTTTCGTTGATAACTGTACCCCGGGAAGCTCAGCACGATTTTTCCACCACCTGATAATATTATGGGTTTGAACTTCTTTACTTTGCTTGCCTTCATTTTTAACCTCCCGGATACTGAATATAGCGATTCATCTCTTGCAACTGTTGCGTAATAATTTCGTTACGCTGTTGTAGATACTCTACTTCAAATACTAGCTCATCCATTCTTTTTTGTTGGATAGCAACAATTCGCGTCAAAAACATTAGGCTCAATATTAGGGCCATAAAACAAGCAAAGACATAAGCCTCGGCAAGTCCTTGTTTTAATTTTCTAGTCACTATCTACCTCCTTGAACTCAAATTCTTTCCCCACTGATGCTTCATCAACATCAGACTCATATTCATGCTCCCAATAGGAATATTCAACCTCTGCATTTTTACTACTACCTCTCCACCCCTCTCACATTTTCAGCGATAAGCCACACCGAGTCCAAAGCTGCCTTTAGTAGCTCGTTTTCTCTCGTGAGCTTTTCATTTTCAAATTTGAGCTTTATGTATTCTTCTTTGGTGACTTCAATCATTAGGCCAACACTCTTTCTAGTTCATCTAAGTTGTAGATAGCTTCCTCCGATTCAGTCAACTTCATCAATATTAAATTGATACAGCACACAAACTTGGTCTTATCAGCACTGGATAAGTGACTGTTACGCACTTGTTCAATCAAATAGTCTGCGCATACTTTTCTAAACATTTTTGTTCTCCTTTACGCGATTCCTAGGAACTCATCAAAAACTTCTACTTTAGCAGCTTTGGTTTCTTCTTGCGTCATTCCATTTTTTAAAACGAGTCCCTCTACACTGATAACTGCCTTCGGTGCAGTTACTACCCACAATCCATTCTCACTCTTCCATAAGATACTGTCGTCCATCAAGGACAACTCTCAATGTCAAATGCCTGGTCTCTCGCGGATTCGATCTCCATACATTTTTTCAACTCCCACCGCTAAAATGATTCAATGAAGCTTACCAACAACAAATCTGAACCCTTTAACTTGTCGAGAAAACAGTTTTCGTTTAAAGTTTGTGTTATTTTTGTCAACAAACTTACGAAAACAAAATGGCTTCAACGACTTTTTGAGAGTCAACTCCCAAAATCTCAGCCAACTTAACCGTTTCTTCTAAATCAAAAGTTTTCTTTGGATTTTTCTGTTTTCGATAAAATCCCGCTCTGGACAAGCCCATTTTCTTCGCTATAACTTTCCGCTTTATTCCACTATCAGTAAGCAGCTTTTCAAACGCTGTCTCTGGCAAAACTCACCACCTCCTATCTACATCATCTTTAAAATCCAGCGTCATTAAAAACAGTCCAGATATAGCCGTTTAGTCTTTCGACTGGCACCTCCCCTTCCTTTATCCTGATTATATTATACCACTTGTTTCTTTTTTGTCAACAATTTTGTGTTAAAAAAGTCAACTAATTAAATATCATCATTCCGTTGACAAAATGTAAACACAATTATATAATTATAATGAAACTATTTCATACGAAAGAAGGTGAAGATATGGATACGCAAATAGCTTTCCCAGCCATGATAAAGGAATATCGGCTAGCAAACAATTTGACAATGGACCAGTTAGCAAAGAAAATTGGCAAAACGAAATCTACTATTTCAAAATGGGAAAGCGGTACACGTTCTCCAAAAATTCAAGAGATAGAAGAATTAGCCAAATTTTTCAATATCGAACCTACTGTAATGATGTTTGGAAAAGCTCCTGCCTCTTCTACATCCCAAAATGCTACCGCACAAGCCATTAACGATACTGTAATACAATTGCACCCCGAGCGTCAGGAAATTGTCTTAGAAGTAGCTACAGAACAATTAGACGAGCAGGAAAACAGACGGCTAGAGGAAAGAAAAACGTTAGAGATTAGCGAACCCCTCTTTGAATACTACGTCTATGAAAAACTCTCCGCGGGAACAGGGGCAACCTACTGGGAAGAGCGCAACTACGACACCGTCTACTTTGACAAAGAAATCACCCACGACCTAGCAAGTTGGATCTATGGTGATTCCATGGAGCCAAAGTATCTGGACGGATCCGTCGCCCTGATCAAGGACACCGGCTTCGACTACGACGGTGCGATCTACGCCGTGGACTGGGATGGACAATCTTACATCAAGAAAGTCTACAAAGAAAAAGACGGGCTCCGCCTCGTCTCCCTCAACAATAAGTACGCAGACAAATTCGCTCCTTACTCCGAAGACCCCCGTATTATCGGAAAAGTCATTGGCAACTTCATGCCGATGGAGAGGTGAGGTTGTGGAATTCATTTATATAGTAAATAAAACTATGTGCAAGCCCTGATCCACACTAAAAGCTGACGGAGAATATTTATGAAGAATAATTCATATTTTGATGGCGGTCTACTCGACTATATCGGATACAAACTATTAGCTGGACTAATCACTGTTGCCACTTTTGGCATTTGTGCACCTTGGGGAATTTGTATTATGTATAAGTGGAAAATCAAGCATACAGTTATTGATGGAAAACGATTATATTTTGATGGTACAGCAATGCAACTCTTCGGAAATTGGATAAAATGGTTAGCTCTGACAATTATCACATTGGGTATCTACAGTTTTTGGGTTCATATCAAGCTTGAACAATGGATTACCAAACACACCCATCACGTAAACTAAAAAAACTTCTCACACTCCAACCGATCAAAGCGAAATGTGAGGAGAAAAAGACCTCGTAATCAGGCATTAAAAAGTCCTTTTTACTGTCCCCATTCCAACAGAAATAAGAGCATAAAGCAATGCGGAGCGAAGAAAAAATCTAGCTATGGATTCTACTATTTATTGACTATCAATGCTATATAATATCTGCCCCTTTCATGCCTCATATAGTAAAACCAAAGAAATGAAGCACATAAAAACCCTTGAATGTTCAAGGGTTTTCCTTATATCCTACATCATGCCGCCCATCATGCTTGGATCCATTGCTGGAGCTGGGGCTGCTGGTTCTGGTTTGTTTGCAACAACTGCTTCTGTTGTCAAAATCAGGCTGGCAACGCTAGCTGCATTTTGAAGGGCAGAACGTGTTACTTTGACAGGATCGATAATTCCTGCCTCGATCATATTCACCCACTCACCAGTTGCGGCATTAAAGCCTGTTCCAGCTGCTGAATTTTTCAAGCGATCAATCACGATTGAGCCTTCAAAACCTGCATTTAGAGCAATTTGACGAACAGGCTCTTCCAAGGCACGAAGAACAATATTACGTCCTGTCGCCTCATCACCTTCAACCTCAAGGCTGGCAACGGCATCAATGACATTCACAAAGGCCGTACCACCGCCTGCCACGATTCCTTCTTCAACAGCTGCACGAGTTGCGTTGAGGGCATCTTCAATGCGGAGCTTCATTTCTTTCAACTCTGTTTCTGTCGCCGCTCCGACTTTGATGACAGCTACACCACCTGATAATTTCGCCAAGCGTTCTTGTAATTTCTCACGGTCAAAGTCTGATGTCGTTGTTTCGATTTGCGCCTTAATCACACTGATACGGTTGTTAATAGCTGTGCTATCACCTGCACCTTCAACAATAACAGTTGTATCCTTGTCAACGCTAACTTTAGCTGCTTGACCGAGTGCTTCAATGGTCGCATCTTTCAACTCAAGCCCTAGATCATCTGTAATAACTGTACCACCCGTCAAGATAGCAATATCTTCAAGCATAGCCTTACGACGATCACCGAATCCGGGTGCCTTGACAGCAACAACATTAAAGGTTCCACGAATCTTGTTCAAAACAAGTGTCGGAAGTGCTTCTCCATCCACATCATCTGCAATAATCAACAACGGACGACTGCTTTGGAGAATACTTTCTAGTAACGGCAAGATTTCTTGAATGTTTGAAATCTTCTTATCCGTTATCAAAATATAAGGATTATCAAGTTCTGCTACCATTTTCTCATTGTCTGTCACCATGTATTGAGAGAGGTAACCACGATCAAACTGCATGCCTTCTACGACATCCAATTCAGTCTCCATCCCCTTGGACTCTTCAATGGTAATCACACCATCTTTTCCGACTTTCTCCATAGCTTCGCTGATATATTCCCCAACTTTAGCGCTACGTGAAGATACGGCCGCTACTTGAGCAATCGCTTCTTTATTTGCAACTGGAACAGAGTTCGCCTTTAGGGCTTCGACCGCAGTGCGGACAGCCGTTTCAATCCCACGGCGGATACCGATTGGATTTGCTCCTGCCGTTACGTTTTTAATCCCTTCGCGGACAATCGCTTGGGTCAAAACAGTTGCTGTTGTTGTTCCGTCACCTGCAATATCATTGGTTTTAGAAGCAACTTCTGACACCAATTTAGCACCCATATTTTCAAAATGGTCTTCCAATTCAATTTCTTTGGCAATCGTCACACCATCATTCGTGATGAGCGGTGAACCAAAGGCTTTTTCAAGTACAACATTTCGACCTTTTGGGCCTAAGGTTACTTTTACTGTATCTGCTAAAATATCGACACCACGCACCATACTGCTACGTGCGTCTGATGAAAATTTAATCTCTTTTGTCATAATTGTTCCCTCCCGGATTATTCAATAATAGCAAGAATCTCTGCTTCACGGACGAGCAATCGTTTTTCGTCACCATCTGTCACTTCGATACCCGCATGATGTTCAAGTAAAACCTTATCGCCCGATTTCAGACTAGAAGGTACCAATTCTCCAGTCAGTGTCCGAACTCCTTCACCAACAGCAAGCACCTCTGCTCGTTTCGTTGTTTCATGTGCATGTCCAGCAAGAACAAAACCACCGATTGTTTGTTCCTCTTGCTCTTCTACTTTTACGACCACTCGGTCATTTAACGGCTTAAGCATATCATACCTCCAAGAATACATTCTATTTTAGCACTACTTGTATCCGAGTGCTAATCCGTTGTTTTTATTATATCATTTGGTCAAAAATAGTCAAGAGAATTTCCCCGCCTTTTCACAAATCCGCCCCCAGACTGATACTCAACTTTCACATGCATCAATCCCCTATCTTAGCCACAAGATATGATGGCATTCTAGCTTCAAAGAGGGCTATAAAAGCTGATAAAAACAGCCTGTTAGAGACTACTAAACCACTGTATCAAGCTATTTTGACTGAAATCTTTTACAAGAATGAACTTGTACCCAGTCTCACAAGGTCTCTAACGAACGGATATTATTGGTAAATCTTCCTATCTAAAAGGGAAGATCTTCTTCCTCTAATCCCAAATCAGCTAGATCATCACCGACACTGTTTTCCCGCATGGCACGTTGGGCACGACTTTCTAGCAATTGAAAGGACTGTCCTAGAACTTCTGTCACATATTGGTTTTGACCATTTTTTTCGTATGTGCGCGTGCGAAGCTCACCATCAATAGAAATAAGGCTCCCTTTCCCACCATAGGCTGCCAAGGTCTCAGCTAATTTCCCCCAAAAGACAGCTACAATGAAGTCGGCTTCACGCTCACCACCGCCGGTTTTAAACCGACGATTCACTGCTAATGTTACGCGCGTGACCTGCTTTCCACTTGCTGTTTGCTTCACTTCAGGTTGAGCCGTCAAACGACCGATTAAAATAACTTTATTATACATTTTTTATCCTCCTACTCATCTATTCGCAAAAAATAATAAAAAGCTGGTAAAAAACCAACTTTTTTCATTTTATTATTATCCTTGCCAATGTTTCGCAGGATCAAAAGGCGTTCCCGCTACTTCCTGTGAATCTAACTCAATAATACCTCGTTTTTGTGGGGCATTTGGAAGTTGCAACTCACGAGGGCTACACATCATTCCAAAACTCTTTTCTCCGCGCAACTCCCCCGGAAAAATCAAGCCACCATTTGGCATCATCGCGCCCGGTAGCGCAACAATCGTCTTCAAGCCAAGCGCCGCATTTGGTGCACCTGCTACGATCTGAACAACCTTATCTTCTGCCACCTTGACTTGACAGATATTCAGGTGGTCGCTATCTGGATGGGCAACTAGCTCAAGAATTTCTCCGACAACAAATTTCGGCTCATTATCATTGATTAACTGCTCTGCAAACCCCTCTTTTTGCAATTCTTGATTGAGAACAGCAACTTCTTGATCTGTCAAAAAAACCTGACCTCGTCCCGTAATATCAAATAAAGTAGATACTTGGAAAATGTTCCAACCCACTGTTTCTTGAGTGTCAATCCGAAAAATACGCGCCACATTGCCCTTACACTCTGCCGTGACCTTTGCACCCTTGCTATCTGAAACGATCGTCATCAAGACATCGCCCACATGTTCTTTATTGTATGTAAAAATCATTCCTTACCCTCTCATACTTGCTAAAAAGTCATTGATTTCCTGCTTGGTCTTGCGATTGCGGTTGACAAAACGACCGATCTCTTTCCCATTTTCAAGTACCACTAGGCTTGGAATCCCAAATACATTCCATTCCTGTGCCACATCCAGATACTCATCTCTATCCACCAACACAAAGTGAACATCTGGATTATCTGCTTCAATTTCTGGTAAAAAAGGCTTAATATAGCGACAATCTCCACACCAGGTTGCTGAAAAGAAAAAGACATATTTCCCTTCCTGCTCTGCTAAATGAGCTAATTCTTCAATATTCTTTGGAACAATCATCCCAACTCCTCCTCATACCAGATTACTCCAGCTTCATTCTCAAACAAATAGACCCGCTCGTCCTCCATGACTACCCCGCCAACTAGACGATCCTTACTCGACTCCATCTCATGGATGAATACCGTAGCAATCTCTCCATATTCCTTAAAAAATTCCCGTACCTGCTGAAGCGCCTTGGCTTTTTTTCGTTCTTCATACACTATCATTGAAAACCGCGCACTAGCTGCGAGAATCCCCGCTCCAACTACGCCTGCTAGCAAGGCTACTTTTTTCTTCTTCATACCCAACATTTTACCACAATTCATGATAAAATAGTAGGCAGGAGGATCAATTATGCCACATTCTAATTTATTCGAAAAAATCAAGGAAGTTACTGAACTACAAGGCATTGCAGGTTTCGAACACGAAATCCGCAACCATATTCGCCATAAAATCACCCCACACGTCGATCGTATTGAGACCGATGGTCTCGGTGGTATTTTTGGTGTGAAAGACACTAGCCAAGCAGATGCACCACGTATCATGGTCGCTGCCCACATGGATGAAGTCGGATTTATGATTAGCCAGATTAAGGCAGACGGAACCTTCCGAGTAGTTGAAATCGGGGGCTGGAATCCATTAGTCGTATCCAGTCAGGCGTTCACACTCCACTTACAAGACGGTCGTCAAATTCCTGCTATTTCAGGATCGATGCCACCTCATCTTTCTCGGGCTAGCAATGGTAGTGCGGGACTTCCTGCTATCAGCGATGTGATTTTTGACGCAGGCTTTCACTCAAAAGAAGAAGCCGAAGCATTCGGTGTTCGTCCCGGTGATCTTCTGGTTCCTAAAAACGAAACCATCTTAACAGCGAATGGCAAAAATATCATTTCAAAGGCTTGGGATAATCGCTTCGGGGTCCTCATGGTAACTGAGTTGCTTGAAAACCTATCAAATACAGAACTACCAAACCAATTGATTGCAGGTGCCAATGTCCAAGAAGAAGTCGGTCTGCGCGGTGCGCATGCTTCTACCACCAAGTTTAATCCTGACATTTTCCTTGCGGTAGATTGCTCTCCAGCAGGCGACATCTTTGGAGAGCAAGGTACTATCGGAGATGGTACCCTCTTACGTTTCTACGATCCAGGTCATATCCTGTTAAAAAATATGAAAGATTTCTTACTGACAACCGCAGAAGAAGCAGGGATCAAATTCCAATACTATTGTGCAAAAGGTGGAACCGACGCAGGTGCTGCCCACATGAAAAACCACGGTATTCCGTCGACCACAATCGGGGTTTGCGCACGCTATATCCACTCACACCAAACCCTCTACAATATGGATGATTTCTTGCAAGCACAGGCATTCCTACAAGCAATTGTCAAAAAACTTGACCGTTCAACTCTTGACTTAATCAAACATTACTAATTTTCATACGACACACAAAAAGCAACAATGGGATGAATTGTTGCTTTTTTCTTATTTTTTAATGCCCATTAGCTTGCGAACTTCTGGGATTCTATGAAGCTGTGGCAACAGAAGCATTGTCACAACCACTCTAAATGGAATTTCTAAAATTTTAAAAATACGTCCCTGAACAAAAAATTGGACCGAGATAGGAATCTGTTGGTAAATACTGTTGAGAAGCGGGGTCACAAGGAAGGTACCTATCCCCATAATCACTGTTGTAGCCAAAAATACATAGAGCCAGTCTTTTTTACTATGAATATCTAATTTTTTCCCGTAGTAAAAATAACCATACAAAAAGCCCTGTACTGCCTCTAACAAGGTAAACCAAATAATAAACTGATACCCGGAATTTAAAGCAGTCACTACATCATTGACCACAAACACAATCACTGAAATCCAAGGTCCTGCCAACATTCCTATGAGAGTATTAGCAATAAAAGATAAACTGACTTTTAGCGTATTGGGAATAATCCAAAATGAATAGTAGTGTCCCAAGATATAACGAATAGCGATTAGCATCGCTAAAGCAACTAATAACTGAACCCCTAATTTGGGAAATTTTTTCGAAAACATACTATGCTCCTTTTATCAATTGGAGCTGTCGGTTCATCGACAGCGGATGCAATGGTTTACCGCGCTTTCGCTTCGTTGTATGGCAACATCCCATCCATACACACTTAACGCAAACCACCTACTCTGTGCAAAGTAACTTTGCCTTTCCATTCTACCATATCTATCTGATTTTGACTAGAGTATTTCCCAGCAAAACAGCCACTACTTGATGACGTTTCATTTTTATTTTCAAAAAGTATAAAACATCCTACTCTCTGAAGTCCTATCGCGCAACAATCCTCTTTAAAATCGGATAAAGAATAGGAACAGCAATGATGGTTACTAAGGCAGTTCCAAACGTTCCACCTATCTTAACCACTGCAGCCGCAACTGCCGCCTCGATACTTACTCCACCAACCAGACTATTGATAATCGTGTATTTTACCAGATTGCTGATTATTTTAATGAGCGCAGCGACAACCCCTACAATCACCACATTCCGCATCTGCTTATCTGCACGCAGGAGCTTTTCAAACACTAGATGAAGTACGAGGCAGACAATGAGAGATTCTAAAATCGTAATCCAAGCAACTGCGGCATAACCGTTTAAAATATCAAATAGCCCAAGACCAATTGCCGCGACCAAGACTCCCAGTTTCGAGCCATAAAGCAAAACAGCTACCGCTACTAAAGCATTGCCGATATGAACAAATTGGGCTCCCACGGGAATCCGCAAAAACTGCACACTGATCATAATCAAGGCAGCGTATAAACTAAGTTCCACTAACTGACGTGTTGTCTGACGCACCATTTTCTTTCCTCCTTAGATCACTCATCTGGCTAGCTAGATCCACCAGATACAGCTCATAGCAAAGCCCCATTTTCAAATCACGCTGTAACATCAGGGTATGCTGCAAGGTTTTATCTATAAAATCAAGCGCAAGGCTTGCTACTGCATCCAGAGGTAAGCCATGAAAATAACCAGCTCCCAAGACAGCTGTCAGCAAGTCTCCTGTCCCGAAGAAATGGTAGGGATACGATTTTGCCATGTGATAGGAAATACTTCCTTTTTTTCGATCAAAATGAACCAGACCGATCTTACCTTTCTCAAATGCTACACCCGTTACGATAATATGTTTATTTTCCAACCTGCTTAGCCCTGCTAAAAGTTGCTCCACATCTTTCTTGCTATAATGCTCACCCAGATAGGCACAATCTGCTAACAAACAGGCTTCTGTGATATTGGGAGTAATAACATCTGCTCCCTTGCAAAAACCGCGCATAGCTGTCACAAAATCCTCTTGATAGCCTGCATACAAGCGCCCCTTATCTCCCATAATCGGATCGACAAACCGCGAAATCTGTTTCTGATCAGCAAATTCTGTCAGCCAATCAAGCTGTTCTTGCGAACCAAAATAACCTGTGATTAGCCCGTCTGTCTGAAAATCCATTCCCTGCCACTGATCCAAGAATCCTCTCATAGCTGCCTTCAGCTGTGTCCTACTAATATTGTCAAAACCTCCCGTGTGCGAAGACAACAAAACCGTCGGCAGGGGAATAACCTCAAGCTGACAGGCAGTCAAAACTGGAAGAGCTGTTGACAACGCAACCTTTCCCAAGCCAACAATATCATTGGCTACAATCACCGATTTTGTTTGATACTCCATCCTTACCCTCCATTTCCTGACAATATCGAATAATCCTATTGTAAAAAAAGACAGCCTCTTAGACAATAGGAAGAAAGTGAATTTGTCTGGGGACAGATTGGATTCTTTATAGTCATTTAGTTTATCTTTTATTACTTCGTTAACTCGTCTTGTATAATTGAACTTGAGCTACAACTCACTGACAAAAAGATAAATACTCCTAGAAGCCAAAGCTTCTTCGTTGTATTTCCTATTTTGTCTAGGAGTTGCTTAACGCTCTCGTATCTTGAGTTGTACTATTGAGAAAAGTTACACTTTTCTTATCTATCACTTGTCTAGTTATCAACTAGACAACTACCTGCGACTTTTAACGAAAACTTCGTTTTCTTTATTTCCTACCTCAAACAGGCTCTCCCCAGACTGTGTTGACGAAAACTTCGTTTTCTTTATTTCCTACCTCAAACAGTCTCTCCCCAGACTGTTTGAGCTAGTACTAAAAATAAACTAAACGGCTATAAATACACTCCAAAGGGGATTTGTAGCGTAATTTGAATATCATTGGTACAAAATAGTTACTGGAAAGAATCAAAAATGGATTCCCGAATACTAGGAATCCATTTGTCTTAGAAGTCTATTCATAAATCATGCTGTATCCAAAGCTGGTTTTCCATTTATGTAATGGAGTAGAAACAAACGAGCAATGAATAAGCTACGAAGTGGCTCGTCTTATTTTTTCAGACGTTCAACATCACGCGCAATGACGAGTTCTTCATCTGTTGGAACGACCAAAACTTTAACCTTAGATTCTGGAGTTGAAATATCCCCTTCGGCTCCAAAGACATTCTTTTCTGGGTCTAATTCCATACCAAACCAAGATAAGCCTTTTACAACTGCTTCACGGACTGCAACAGAGTTCTCACCGATACCTGCTGTGAAAATAAGAGCATCTGCCCCATTGAGAACCGCAAAGTACTGTCCAATAAACTTTTGAAGTCGGTTAACCAACATATCAAAGGCAAGGGTACATTTGGCTTCCCCAGCTTCACGACCCGCTTCTACCTCACGCATATCACTGGATACTTCCGCAATACCCAAAATACCAGACTGCTTGTTGAGAACATTCACAACATCAGCGGCATCTTTCAAGTCTGAAACATTTTCAATGAGGTAAGGAATAATCGCTGGATCAATATCTCCAGACCGAGTTCCCATCATTGGACCAGCTAGCGGAGTGAAGCCCATTGAGGTGTCGATAGATTTACCACCGTCAACAGCGGTGATTGAAATACCATTTCCGATATGGGCGGTAATCAATTTCAAGTCCTCTACTGGCTTATTCAACATCTTTGCCGCTTCACGTGAAACATAGTAATGAGAGGTACCATGCGCTCCATACTTACGCACTTGATAATCTTCATAATACTTCGTTGCAATTGGATAACGATAAGCCACTTCTGGCATCGTTGTGTGGAATGCTGTGTCAAAAACGGCAACACTGGTAATGTCTGGCAAGATATTCTTAAAGGCACGGATACCGGCAGCATTTGCTGGATTGTGAAGAGGTGCTAGAGCTGACAATTCCTCAATTTTAGCAAGCACTTCATCATCGATTAAAACTGAATCTTTAAAGAGTTCACCACCTGCTACCACCCGGTGACCAACACCTGTAATTTCTGAAAAATCTCCAATGATCTGATGCGCCAACAAATCATCTAATAAAATTTTAACAGCCTGTACATGGTCAGCAATATCAAGTGTCTGACTAGCAGATTGACCATCAAATTTAACGGTTGAAACCGAATCTTTTAGACCAATACGTTCGATCAAACCTTTCGCCAACACTTTTTCTTCTGGCATTTGGTATAGTTGCCATTTCAAACTAGAACTACCTGCGTTAATCGCAATTGTTTTTGACATAAGATTCCCCTTTTTAAGCGTTTTCCTAACTAGTATATCAAATTTTCACCTAAATTGCATTATCTTGTTTCCATTTTTTGAAATTTACAGTAAACTGCTGTAATTCTTGGGGATTCTGTAAATCTGTCAGCGGATATACAAAGGTCTCTACCGGCAGATCTGTTTGTTTCTGTAATACAAAAATCGTCTTGACCATCGACTGTGTTCCAAATAAAGTGGCTGGCAGGGTCATCACCGCAACAACGCTGGCCTTGTCCTTTAGCCATGCTTTCAAGAGCGGACTTTGAGGGCTGGTCAGCAAATCATGCGGTGCGAGTAAAATCGCATATCCACCCTGTTGCAAATATTTCAAAGACTGTTCCATCAACAAGTGATGGGCATAGGTATGCTCTTTGGAACTGCCCACTTGATAACGCTGGGCTATACGATCATCAGGATAATAACCAATCGGCAGATCACCAATGATGACTTGGCTCTCTTTTAAAATCTGCGGCCGAACAGCATCTCCCTTGACGAAATGGGTATCGCTTCCCATCACATCTGCAATACTTGCAGACAAGTCAATCAGCAAATCATCCACTTCTATGCCTAGATAGTCAATGTCTTTCTGACTATGATGTAAAATTGTTTGCGCTAGATTGCCTGTTCCAGAACCAATTTCTAGGACAGTTACTTGTTTTCCAGTCACCAATTGATCCAACAGAAAGGTCAAGATAAACCCGATACTCTCTGGGGTAAATTGGTGATTGTACTGCATCGGTTCTGTCTGATTCGCCTTGATAAAGAGAAATTGGTAGGCTCTGCGCCATTCCTCAGCTGTCAACTGCAATTGCTTCAAAACATCAATATTAGCTGCAACGACAGCATTCTCATGATTACTCGCCAAATAAGCAGCATTCTGCTCAATCAAAGCATCATAAAAGTTTGTTCCCAAAAGATTTTGGATGGTCTGAACATTTTCTAATAGCAGGTCATAAGCCTGCTCAATCTTTTCAAAATTCATACTTTGTTACTTTCTAAATCGTCTAATCCCTTGATGGACAAAGGTTTTCAGACTTTTACTTTCTTGTTCTTTTACAATTTATTCACCTTTTTGTGGACTAAAGGGAGTTGATAGCTTTTTCAAAATAAGTCACCGCCTCTCTCTTTATCCTTGGATAGGTGCGAATAGGTATCCCTACATCTTCACGGAATACCGCTTTTTGATTTCTCTTATAGTCATATTTTCAAGAACCCACACGCAACGATCGCAAACCTTAACAAAACGTAACCTTTTTACGTCAGATTGAAATTTGGTTGAGCTATAAAACTTGAAATTTAAGATATGAGCTATTGAGAAAAGTCGTGAAACTATTATATCATAAGAGGTGTAGGAATGGATATAAAGGAACTATATACTTTGAAACAGCACTCAAAAAGAACAGAAGCTATACGACTTCCTGCCGTCTGCTTTGGTAGAGGTTAAGCAGGGACATTCAAAACAAATTGAGGAGCAACAAAAAGCTAGTTAAACCTTATTAACAAGCTAAACAATCCGATATACCAAGCGTTACTAATTGCACGCTACTATGATTGCAAGGGGTGGAAAGAGCTAGGCTTTTATCAGGGCAAAACAGGCAAACAGCTGCCAGTTAGATAGCGTAATTTATTGAATTATCTTCTGAAATGTGTTACAATGTAACACAAAGGAATTAAAAACAAGAGGTAAAAGTATCATGAGTACAGTTACAGTACGGCTAAACCAAGAAGAAGAAATCTTTTTCAAGAGTTATGCACAACTAACAGGACAAAGTCTTTCCAGTCTATTTAAAAGAGCTTTGGAAACTACAATCCAAGATGAATATGATTTGAAAATTTATCAGCAAGCCTATAAAGAATATCAAGCCGACCCTGAAACAATCTCACATGCTGATTTTAAGAAAGAACTAGGGTTATAGATGTATCATGTTCATTACTCCAAAAAGGCACAAAAGCAGATTAAGAAGTTAGATAAAGGGATACAACGCTTATTATTTTCATGGATTGATAAGCATTTAGAGGGAATAGAAAATCCCAGACAGCAGGGCAAGGGGTTGACAGGGGATCGAGCCAATGAATGGAGATACCGTATCGGCGATTATCGTCTTATCTGCGATATCCAAAATGACAAACTGATGATACTAGCCCTTGAAGTCGGACACAGAAAAGAGATTTATAAATAAAGCCTAGCACTTTTGCGTAGGCAGTAGGAAGCCGTAAAAGGCAGCCGCTTCCACTTACTAAGTCTTATCAGCAACCCAAAAATGTAGCTGTAAACTACGCTAGTCTTGCCTGCTGAACTCGTCAAAATTTGTGGACTTTTGTTCCTGTATTGAGCTTATCACCCCTTGAGGTGATAGGCTTTTTTTATTCAAAAATTTGTTCCCCTTTTTGTGGACTTTCTACGAAAATCTATGATGATGTATGAAGCTACGATTTTTTAAAAAGTCAGTAATATCAAAGGGTTACGGCTATTTATGGCGATATATAGCGATATATGACTGCTATCTTTTTATTCTCTCAAAATTCATATTCCTATCATATCAATAAGGCTACTTTTGGCTAGATAAAGGGAAGGTGTAGAAAAAATCATGACCCGCTGTCGTCGTGACTGTCACAAGGAGCCGATTGTTCTCCGACTGATAGTGGGCTTGTCCTTTAGAAAATCGAAGACTTCCTTGCAGCTTCCTATCCCCTGTCTCCTTTTGAGGCTCTGTACCCTTCATTCCTAAGCCTCGCTCCAGCTCTGAAGAGCTCGGAGGAATGGCTGTCGTTTGACGCCTTGCTTTGATTTCCTCTCGTACAAAATCAGCCGTCCATTCCGCCATCACATAGGCCTCGGTACTTTCATCATTAGCCGAGGCAAGCCGTGCTTCTGATAGCTGAGCATGTAAATAGAATTGCAAGACCAGACTAAAAATCGTAACCATGAGTACAGCATACAGCATCACCCCTGCCCTACATTTTTTCTTCAAAACGATAAACAAAACTTCTCTCCCAACCATTTTCAAAGGTGATATCAATCTGGACAAAGGCTTTTTCTTGGTGGATTTTAGCAGATCTAACCTGATACAACATCGGCTGATAGCCCCGTCCCTTATCATCTGTTTTACGAAAATCATCTGCTTTTGATTTGCCAAAAGACAGTTTGCGCCCAGACTTATCAACATACAGGCGGTCATGCTCGACCTTGATGAAACGGACATCATCCAGTTCATAACGCAATTGTTCTGCAAACACAAGCCACTTCTTTTCGATACTTGCTTCTTGATAAATCACCTCTTGGTGAATCAACTTTGCTAGACCATCAAAAACCAATAAACTACCCGATAAAACCAGCAAGGCTAATAGGCACTCCAGCAGGGAAAAAGCGGATACCTTACTCTTTTTCAATAGATAGCACCTCCTCCCCCTTATGCCAGACGCGAAGATGATGAGGGTCTCGTTCAACTGTGATGCGCAATCCATTCAAGGAAAGATGGTCCTGTTTTGTCTGGATCGCCATCTTCGCTAGCAAAAGCACCTCTTGCTTTTGCCACTGCTCCTCCTGCCACTTTCTACTATGAATCACTCCTGCTAATAGCAGGCTCGTAACCATGGAAAAAATAGCTAAAGCGACCAAACTTTCGAGCAGAATGTATGCCTTATTTTTCTGTTTTTTTATAATTCCCACTCCCTAAATACAATTGATAGATTACTTTCTTTTGTCTTGCTAAAAATTCAATCTTTAACAAGGATGAATTGCCCCCCTTATAGTCGAATACAAGGTCTCGTTCCTGTTGGAGTTGCAGGGTAGAGGGGAGCTTCAAGCGATCATACCCATTTGAAATCGTAGTCCCTGTCAGATGAAGCACCACTGGTCGACGAGAAGAAATAGCTAGTTGTTGACTCGTCTTGTACATCCTTTCAAATTCTAGAAAAAATAGCCGTTCCTCTACTCCTGTAAATACCGTACGAACAGAACTTGATAGTAGAATCGTGACAAAACTAACAATAAACAGCGTCAGTAAACTTTCTAATAGGGTATAGGCTCTAAGGGGTGACCGTACGAGACTTATCTGTGTGTTTCTCATAATATTCATTATAGGCTTTCGCCTGTGCCTCCGTGATTGCTCCTGTCTCCACCAACTTCGACAGACTTGCTGCCCCTCCAGTTTCCAATTCATATAATTCAGCCTGCCCTTCTACAACCCTTACAACAGCTGCATTTCCTGCCTGCCTAACGCTTTCTTTCTGCTTGCTTAAATTTGGGATAAACAAGAGCAATAGGACACTGATGACGAACAGGACAAGAAGCATTTCTATTAGAGTGAAAGCTCGGACACTTATCTTTTTTAATTTTTCCATTTTATACCTCCATATATTGATAGATTGGCAATAACATTGCTGCATACATAAAGACAATAATCAGAGCGACAAAGATAAATACAAGTGGTTGAATCAGCTGCATAGAAGTCTTCAGCTGCGTAAAAAATTCCTCCCAACACTCATCCGCATATAGTCGTAATTCGTGCCCCAACTTATCTTTTACTTGACCGTATTCAATCATGAGACTCAATTCTTTCTTGAAAAAGGGATAACCCTTAATATGCTCCTCAAAGGCTATTCCCCTTTCCAGAGCGAGACCCAACTCTGTCCCAATCCTGCGAAATAAAGCAGATTGTTGCTCTTGCATCAAACAAATAATATTAGACATTTCCAGACCTTGACCGATAAGATTGCCCCATTCTCGCGCATAATAAGCCGTCAGATACAACTGAAGCAGTCTCCCTAAAAATGGAAGTCGTACCAGTAGCCCAACTGCCCTTATTTTCTCTGATTTCCGATACCAATCCCTCACTAACACCAGCAAAATAAGGCTAGTAGCAATCGCTCCCAGAAGGGCAATTAGAAGATAGTCCAGCAGCTTGCTTGCCCCACCTCCCTCTTCTAATTGGGGCAAGAGATAGACATTTAATCCCAGCATAATCGCCAGCAAAAAGACTAGCAATATCACTGGATAGCTAGCGACCTCCACTAGCTTTTTACGAACTTTCACGAGGTTTCCCAAATAATCTTGAATGTTTTTCAAGCTCAACTCCAGATTGCCATGCACTTCTGCCAAGGCGACCTGAGTCACAACTCTATCTGAAAATTGCAAGTCTGATAGAAGCAGCGCAAAGGATTTTCCAGCCAACAAGCCCTTGGATAAAATATCCGTATAGCTATCTGCTAGTAATTGACTTCTTTTGAGGAAGTCAACGATTTCTACCAAGTGAAAACCACTGGTCAGCAGGTTGGTAAATAATTCGATCATTTTACGCTGACGAACTAAGGATAATTTTTTCGGTCTGCGCCTGACCAGCAGTGATATGTCCTGCTTCAAAAAGTTGATCAATCTGCTGATTCCAGCCTGTTGCTGCATAGGTTTGGTAGGCTTTCGTCGCCACATCTACAATTCCTCCTCCTCCGATTAAACGTTGATAAATAATTCCCTGTAAGGCATGGTGCAGTTCATCAGAACTCACTCCTAGCTCTAACATGCGAGCATAGACACCTGCGATACTTTTTCCATGAACGGTTGAAAAAATCGTTACTCCTGTCAGACTGGCACGAATCACCGCACGCGCCGTCTCTTTATCTCGAATCTCTCCAATAATCAGTAAATCTGGTCGATGTCGAAGCACCAGACTTTCTTTTCCACGATAGTCACCCACCGTTGATAGCCTAAGCGCTATCTTTCCTACTTCATAGTCATAATCACATGCCCCTTGCTGGCTACGCCGTTTCTCACCTACATTCATCCCAGCCACAAATTTAAAATGTGCAATGACCGCAGCGTAAGTAGCCTCATCAAACTCGCCAACCAAGTGCCTAGTATCCGCTACCCGTTCATAGACGTGATAGGACGTTTCTCTCGGTAACAAATAAAGATCACTCACCCGCTTTGCCACTGCTTTCTGGATCAGTTCCTGCGCTATTTTTTGAACCATATTTCCCCCTCACTTCCTTTATTCGTAAATAGTTTTATTTTTTTAAAATTTTTAAATTTTTTCTGAATAATACTCGTCAAAGCTCAAAATCTGACATCGTTAACTCGCCTTGCTGAGTAAAAAGCTCCAGTGGAGCTTTTTAGCCGGTTCCCTTAAAACAAGATAGAACGAGTGAAACTCGTGTCAAACAGTCTAGGAATTGACTGGGGAAGGTCGGAAATAAAACGAGTGAAACTCGTGTCAAGTGTGACCCCCTTTGGGACATAACTGTTTCAGCTTTAGCCAGTTCCAGATGTTGATTTTTATAGAGTATAAATAAAAAAATCGGCAAAATATACCGATCTTTCTATGAAATCTTATTTTTCATTTTGCAAAAACGTGGTCTTCGTCCCTTAGCTTTGCGTTGCAAGCCTGCGGGCAAATTTTCCTTGGCTTCTATGAGGATTAGGGAATGGTAGTGCTGCAAATACTCATCACATTCGTCGCACCAATAGCGATCCTCTGGAGTCCAGAAAGCCACCATCAAACCACCCCGACTTTTCTTCATTGGAAATTGTTCCGACAAGTACACCCATTGGCGTTTGTAATCTTGCAAAGCCTCTTCATAACTATCATACTCTTTATTGCTGGTGATATGTTCTTCCCAGCCATCTAAGAACCACCATGGTTCAAAATCACCATACATTCTAATGACTTGATACATCTCTGATACTCCTCTATGTCCAATATTATAGCGGATTTTCAAAAAGGAGAAAAAGATTTGGCTTGTGAAATTTGTTCATAAAAAGGGGGCTGACAAAGCCACCCTCTTTTCATTATTATTCTGTTATAGTTATTTAGTTTACTTCTAATACTAGGCAACGAGTCGCAGGTAGTTGTCTAGTTGATAACTAGACAAGCGATAGATAAGAAAAGTGTAACTTTTCTCAATAGTACAGCTCAAGATACGAGAGCGTTAAGCAACTCCTAGACAAAATAGGAAATACAACGAAGAAGCTTTGGCTTCTAGGAGTATTTATCTTTTTGTCAGTGAGTTGTAGCTCAAGTTCAATTATACAAGACGAGTTAACGAAGTAATAAAAGATAAACTAAAGACTATACCATTTCTTCTGCTAATTCTTCAGCAATAGTATCTTCAATGATTTCAACTTCATTGACAGCCTGTGGCTCAATGTTACGGTAACGTGCCATACCAGTACCTGCTGGGACAATCTTACCGATGATAACATTTTCTTTCAAGCCGAGAAGGTTGTCACGTTTTCCACGGATTGCCGCATCTGTAAGGACACGGGTCGTTTCTTGGAAGGAAGCCGCTGACAAGAAACTGTTGGTTTCAAGAGAGGCCTTGGTAATTCCCATAAGGACTGGACGAGCAGTTGCCGGGATACCACCTGCAATCACCACATCTGCATTGGCGTCAGTAAAGTCTGTAATATCCATGAGAGTACCCATGAGTAGGTCTGTATCCCCTGGATCCATGACACGGACTTTCCGGAGCATCTGGCGAACCATTACCTCAATGTGCTTGTCTCCGATTTCCACCCCTTGGCTGCGGTATACTTTTTGTACTTCAGAAAGGAGGTAGGTTTCAACAGACAAGACATCACGGACTTCAAGCAAGCGTTTCGGTTGGATTGAACCCTCTGTAAGAGCTGCTCCACGTGCCACTTGATCTCCGACTTGGACCCTCATACGTGCGGTAAATGGTACCACGTATTCACCCTCGCCAGTCTTACCTTTCACGTAGACTTTCTTCGTGCGAGTTGCAGCATCTTCATCAATCGCCGTCACCTCACCCTTGATTTCTGTAATGACCGCTTCCCCTTTTGGATTGCGGGCTTCAAAGATTTCTTGGACACGAGGCAAACCTTGCGTGATGTCAGAGTTAGAGGCCACACCACCCGTGTGGAAGGTACGCATGGTCAACTGGGTACCAGGCTCACCGATAGATTGAGCGGCAATTGTACCAACTGCTTCCCCTACTTCAACCGCATCACCTGTTGCCAAGTTGATACCATAACAGTGACGACATACACCATGACGGGTGTTACATGTAAAGACAGAACGAATCGTTACTTGTTCGACACCTGCATTGACAATGTCACGGGCAATATCTTCGGTAATCAATTCATTTGGACCAATGATAACTGCACCTGTTACAGGATGTTTCACCGTTTTCTTAGTATAACGACCTTGCAAACGTTCTTCAAGCGGCTCAATCATTTCCTTGCCATCAGTAATCGAACGGATATCCAAACCACGATCCGTTCCACAATCGTCCTCACGAATGATGACATCTTGGGCAACGTCAACAAGACGGCGTGTCAAGTAACCAGAGTCGGCTGTCTTCAATGCCGTATCGGTCATCCCTTTACGAGCGCCGTGAGTAGAGAAGAACATTTCGAGAACGGACAATCCTTCACGGAAGTTGGACAAGATTGGCAACTCCATGATACGTCCATTCGGAGCGGACATCAACCCACGCATTCCGGCAAGCTGGGAGAAGTTAGAGATGTTACCACGGGCTCCGGAGTCCATCATCATAACGATCGGGTTCTTCGGATCTTGTGACTCTGTCAACCGTTTTTCTAATTTCTCTTTAGCTGAACGCCACTCATCCGTAACGGCTGCATAACGCTCATCATCTGTAATCATACCACGACGGAATTGTTTCTTGATCTGTTCAACACGTTCGTGAGATTCTTCGATAATTTCTGCCTTATTATCAATCACTGGAATATCTGCGATACCCACCGTCAAACCTGCGAGAGTCGAATGGTAGTAACCAAGGTCTTTCAAGCGGTCAAGGAGGGCAGATGTTTCCGTTGTGCGGAAACGTTTGAAGATTTCAGCGATGATATTTCCAAGATTTTTCTTCTTGAATGGAGGATTGATTGGAAGCTCTGCAATCGCAGCCTTAATATCAGATCCCGGCTCCAAGAAATACTTGTCTGGCGTGCCGTCTGTCAAGTTGGCATTGGTCGGCTCTTGGAGATATGGCAAGCCCGCTGGCATAATCGCATTAAACAAAATCTTACCAACAGTGGTCATCATAATCTTGTGTTGTTGGGATGGCGTCCAAGGCTTGTCAAGGCTATCTGTTGCAATTCCGACACGGGTATGTAAGTGCACATAACCATTGCGGTAAGCCATAACGGCTTCATCCATATCCTTGAAGATCATTCCTTCGCCTTCACGACCAATATCTTCCATGGTCAGGTAGTAGTTCCCCAAGACCATATCCTGAGACGGTGTTACAACTGGTTTTCCGTCTTTCGGATTCAAGATGTGCTCTGCCGCAAGCATAAGGATACGTGCCTCTGCCTGTGCTTCTTCTGATAAAGGTACGTGAATCGCCATTTGGTCCCCGTCGAAATCCGCATTATAGGCCTCACAAACAAGCGGGTGCAAGCGAAGCGCCTTACCATCAATCAAGACTGGCTCAAAGGCCTGGATTCCGAGACGGTGAAGGGTCGGTGCGCGGTTCAGAAGCACTGGGTGTTCTTTAATCACTTCTTCAAGGATGTCCCAAATCCGGTCATCCCCACGTTCGATCAAGCGTTTAGCCGCTTTTACGTTCCCTGCAATATCGCGGGCAACAATTTCACGCATCACAAATGGTTTGAAGAGTTCAATCGCCATTTCACGTGGCACACCACATTGGTACATTTTAAGGGTTGGACCAACAGCGATAACCGAACGTCCCGAGAAGTCCACACGTTTTCCGAGCAAGTTCTGACGGAAGCGACCTTGTTTTCCTTTCAGCATGTGGCTGAGAGACTTGAGCGGACGGCTACCTGGTCCTGTAATCGGACGACCACGGCGACCATTATCAATCAAGGCGTCAACTGCTTCTTGGAGCATCCGTTTTTCATTTTGTACGATGATACCTGGTGCATTCAACTCTAGCAAGCGCGCCAAACGATTGTTCCGGTTAATAACACGGCGGTACAATTCATTCAAGTCAGATGCCGCAAAACGTCCACCATCCAATTGCACCATTGGACGGAGATCCGGTGGAATAACTGGCAAGATATTTAAAATCATCCATTCAGGTTTGTTGCCAGATTTGTAGAAGGCATCTAACACATCCAAACGTCGAACTGCCTTGATCCGTTTTTGACCAGAAGCTGTCTTCAATTCTTCTTTCAAGGCTGCAATTTCCGTTGGTAAATCCACTTGTTTGAGCAGGTCTTGAATCGCCTCTGCCCCCATTTTCGCAACGAATGAACCGTAGCCATATTCACGTAATTTTTCACGATATTCACGCTCGGTCATGATCGATTTGTGCTCAAGCGGTGTATCCTTTGGATCAATCACCACATAAGCCGCAAAGTAGATGACCTCTTCAAGGGCACGTGGGCTCATATCGAGGGTCAAGCCCATACGGCTTGGAATCCCTTTGAAATACCAAATGTGAGAAATCGGCGCTTTCAACTCGATATGCCCCATCCGCTCACGGCGGACTTTAGCGCGGGTGACTTCTACACCACAGCGGTCACAAACGATTCCTTTATAACGGATGCGTTTGTATTTTCCGCATGAACATTCCCAGTCTTTTGTCGGACCAAAGATGACCTCATCAAAGAGCCCGTCACGCTCTGGCTTGAGCGTACGATAGTTGATTGTTTCAGGTTTTTTAACTTCCCCATAAGACCATGAACGGACTTTGTTGGGAGAAGCTAAAGTGATTTGCATACTTTTAAATCGATTTACGTCAACCACTAATAATCCCTTTCTTCATTTCTAACAAGAGAATCAGCCAGAAACAGGAAGGCTCCTGTTTCCACTCATCCTTATTCTTCTGATTCGGCTGCAAATGCTGCCGCTGCATCAGCTGCGGCCTTTGCACGCGCTTTTTCTAAATCATCTACGTGGATGATGTCATCATCTTCGCCCTCATCAAGGTCACGAAGTTCTACTTCTTGATCATCTTCATCAAGGACACGCATGTCAAGACCAAGTGATTGCAATTCTTTAACCAAGACGCGGAATGATTCTGGTACACCCGGTTTTGGAATTGGTTTTCCTTTGGTAATTGCTTCATAGGCTTTCAAACGACCATTGACATCATCTGACTTGTAGGTCAAGATTTCTTGAAGAACGTTTGAAGCACCGTAGGCTTCCAGTGCCCAGACCTCCATTTCACCAAAACGCTGTCCACCAAACTGCGCCTTACCTCCAAGCGGTTGCTGGGTAACGAGTGAGTAAGGTCCGACAGAACGCGCGTGAAGTTTGTCATCAACCATGTGGTGGAGTTTAATCATGTACATGACCCCAACAGATACACGGTTATCAAACGGTTCACCCGTACGACCATCATAGAGAATCGTCTTAGCATCACTATCCATACCAGCCTCTTTAACGGTTGACCAGAGATCTTCTGAACTTGCTCCATCAAAGACTGGTGTTGCAATATGGATACCCAAGTTACGGGCAGCCATTCCAAGGTGAAGCTCCATAACCTGTCCGATATTCATCCGAGATGGTACCCCAAGTGGGTTCAACATGATATCAACTGGTGTACCATCTGGAAGGTAAGGCATGTCTTCTACCGGTACAATACGAGAGACAACCCCTTTGTTTCCATGGCGTCCCGCCATCTTATCTCCAACCTTAATCTTACGTTTTTGAGCAATGTAGACACGAACCAGCATATTGACACCAGATTGCAACTCATCACCATTTGCACGGGTAAAGATTTTCACATCACGAACGACACCATCAGCACCGTGAGGCACTCGAAGTGAGGTATCCCGAACTTCGCGAGATTTATCACCAAAGATCGCATGGAGGAGGCGCTCTTCTGCTGATAAGTCTTTCTCACCCTTTGGAGTCACTTTACCAACCAGAATGTCACCCTCTTTTACTTCCGCACCAATACGGATGATCCCCATTTCATCTAGGTCTTTCAGAGCATCTTCACCAACGTTTGGAATTTCGCGCGTAATTTCTTCAGGGCCTAACTTAGTATCGCGCGTTTCTGACTCATATTCTTCCAAGTGAACAGAAGTGTAGACATCATCTTTCACCAAGCGTTCACTCATGATAACCGCATCCTCGAAGTTGTACCCTTCCCATGTCATGTAGGCAACAATCGGGTTCTGACCAAGCGCCATTTCTCCATTTTCCATAGAAGGACCGTCCGCGATAAAGTCACCTTTTTCAACGATATCACCCAACTTAACAAGGGTACGCTGGTTGTATGCCGTACCAGAGTTTGAGCGACGGAATTTTTGGATATGGTAGACATCTAGTGAACCGTCCTCACGACGCACTTCTACCTTATCTGCATCTGCGTATGTGACCTTTCCGTCATGCTGGGCAATAACTGCCGCCCCTGAATCGTGTGCTGCTTGATATTCCATACCAGTTCCCACATAAGGAGCTTTTGGATCAATCAATGGAACAGCCTGACGCTGCATGTTGGCACCCATGAGGGCACGGTTGGAGTCGTCGTTTTCAAGGAAAGGAATACATGCTGTCGCAACGGCAACTACCTGCTTAGGTGATACGTCCATAAAATCAGCAGATTCTGCTGGAAATTCTTGGTTATTCCCTTGGTGGCGTCCCATGACAATCTTGTCTACAAAACGGTTGTTTTCATCAAGCGGAGAAGTAGACTGTGCCACGATATAGGCATCTTCTTCATCAGCAGTTAGCCAGACGATTTCATTGGTTACGATCCCTGTCGCACGATCAACCTTACGGTAAGGTGTCTGGATGAACCCATACTTGTTCAAATGTCCATAAGAAGACAAGTTGTTGATCAAACCGATATTTGGTCCCTCAGGCGTTTCAATCGGACACATCCGTCCATAGTGAGTGTAATGCACGTCACGCACTTCGTATCCCGCACGGTCACGCGTCAAACCACCAGGTCCTAAGGCAGATAGACGGCGCTTGTGGGACAATTCTGACAAGGGATTGTGCTGATCCATGAACTGAGATAACTGGGAAGAACCAAAAAATTCTTTAATCGCTGCGGTTACAGGACGGATATTGATAATTTGTTGTGGTGTCAACACTTCGTTGTCCTGCACGCTCATGCGCTCACGGAGATTGCGCTCCATCCGCGTCAAACCAATGCGGACTTGGTTCGCAAGCAACTCACCCACCGCACGAATCCGACGATTTCCAAGGTGGTCAATATCATCAACTCTACCAAGACCTTCTGCAAGGTTGAGGAAGTAGCTCATTTCCGCCAAGATATCTGCTGGTGTAATCGTCCGAATATTTTCTGCCGGATTAGCATTCCCAATAACGGTTACGACACGGTCTGGGTCTGTCGGTGCCACAATCTTGAACTTCTGAAGCAAGACTGGCTCTACCACAACCGCTGCGTCATTGGGGCTGTATTCCACCAAGTTCAACTCATCGAATTGATCTTCGAGTGACTCAAGGATCGCACGGTTCAAGACTGTTCCTGCTTCAAGGACAATCTCACCTGTTTCACCATTGATCACATGCTCTGCTAGGGTTTGATTGAGCAAGCGTGTACGAAGGTTCAATTTTTTGTTAATCTTATAACGACCAACAGGCGCCAAATCATAGCGGCGTGGATCAAAGAAACGAGCCGTCAATAAGCTACGTGAGCTTTCTGCCGTCTTAGGCTCTCCCGGACGCAGGCGCTCATAGATTTCCTTGAGGGCTTCATCCGTACGTGAATCCGCCGGATTTTTATGAATATCTTTTTCAATGGTATTGCGTACCAATTCACTATCACCAAAGATGTCAAAGATTTCATCATCACCTGAAAATCCAAGGGCACGAACAAGGGTTGTAAAAGGAATTTTACGGGTGCGGTCAATCCGTGTATAAGCAATATCTTTTGAATCCGTCTCAAGCTCTAACCATGCACCACGGTTTGGGATAATGGTTGAACCATAGCCGATCTTACCATTCTTGTCAACCTTATCATTGAAGTAAACTCCCGGCGAACGCACGAGCTGGCTAACGATAATCCGCTCACCACCATTGATGATAAAGGTTCCCATTTCAGTCATGATTGGAAACTCACCAAAGAACACTTCCTGTGTCTTAATTTCGCCTGTTTCCTTGTTAATCAAGCGGAAAGTCACAAAGATTGGTGCTGAATAACTCGCATCATGAATACGCGCTTCTTCTAGGGTATACTTTGGTTCTTTCAATTCATAACCAACGAACTCCAACTCCATTGTATCTGTAAAGTTGGATACTGGAAGTACATCTTCAAAAACTTCTTTGAGACCGTGATCCAAGAATTCTTTGAATGAGTCAGTTTGAATTTCAATCAAATTTGGTAAATCAAGAACTTCTTTGATTCTTGAAAAACTACGACGGGTACGGTGCTTGCCGTACTGAACTTCATGTCCTGCCAAGTTTTTAGCTCCTTCTTTTTTCTCTAGGTCTAATTGTTCAGACCACACTGTCGTTTTGTCTGAATTTTTAGAATCTTTAAGAATAAATGACATTTCCTAAAAAACACTAAAAATAAGCACAAAAAGAGCAGTTAAATCTTCCTTAACCAAGTATGATTTAACTGCTGTAAGCCTTGTCTGGACAATATTTCAAACAAGACGCACGACAAATACTATGCCCTTATTATACCCTATTTCTCACGATTTTTCAAGACTTTCAACTTTCTTTCACGACACCTATTCAGCTTTTTTCACGACAAACGACAAACAGCACAAGGACCAACATTTTTCAAAATACTTCCGCAATAGCTGACTGTCTTCTCCAAAAACAAATTCCCTGCACAGATTGTAAAAGTTGCATGGACTAATGACAAATGTAGATTAAAACCTTTTTATAACCACTGACACTAGCCCTTTTGCATTTCCAGTATCATTTCAATAGATGCCTCTTTGTCGTGCTGGCTTCCTTGCCTACTGTTCCATTTTGTTTTTTCCTTGAGTATAGGCTAAGCAATCATTCTATAAAGAAAATGGGAGCTAGCGAGTGGCTAGCTCCCATCATTCACAAATAGATTAGCGACTGGATTCGCTACTTGAAGACGGTTTTGTATCGGAAGATGATGAACTGTTACTGGACGAGGATTTCGGTTCTAGTTTAGGCGGCTCTGGAGGAAGCAAGGTGCTCCATGCTCTTGCATAATCACCATCCGTCCCACCAATCATAAACCGATAGTCGGTAACAGGCGCTCCATTCTTCGCCCAATAGCTTGTCGTCATTGGACCTCCTAGGGTAATGGATACACCGTTTACCTGAACGCTACCAGGTCTTGCACCAGTGGCAGCTAGGACACTTGAAGCAATCACGCTATCATCCAACTGGAAGCGTTTCTCGAATAACTCGGGACTCACCTCATAGATGGCACTCGTCAAATAAGCCACATAGGCTGCATTATTGTTATAGCCTGTTAGAAATTCCATGCCAGTATTGTCATCATGACCTGCCCAAGTTCCCAAGGTGATTTGAGGAGTTGCCAACATGAGCCACACATCTGCCGTATCATTACTGGTTCCCGTTTTCCCAACCAAGTCACTGGCAGCTGCCTGAGGATTGATCGCTGCTAAGCGTCCTGAGAAGGTTGAAGTCTCTCCAGATGCCAAGGCCTCTCTCAATAACATCATCATGATACTAGAGGTCGCCTTAGAATAGACCTGCACAGGTTTTGCCTCATGCTGATAGATCACCGTTCCATCATGGGCAGTAATTTTCTCTACGATATAATTTTCATTGTAGACACCACCATTGGCAAGGGTCTGGTAAGCATTTGTATTGCTAACAACCGTCGTTTCAGCTCCACCCCCCAATGGGAGACTTTCAATGTCGTACAAGTCAATAGGGTACTTCATCTTATCCATATAGGATTTGACATCTACCCCTGCATTTCGCAACATTTTGTAGGTCCAGAAGGCAGGGATATTCGCTGATGCATTCAAGGCGCTTTGTAAGGTCATCATCCCTGTACCTCGGCTGGCTCCATGCATGATCGGTGTTCCATCAGAGAAGGTAGTCGGATAGTTGGACAGAACGCTGGCAGATCCTAGTAGCCCCTGGTCAATAGCGACTCCATAAGCTAGAAATGGCTTAATGGTTGATCCTGGAGAACGTTTGGTATTAAGGGCGTGATTGTTCTGATTCGAGCTATAATCTCGACCACCCACAAATCCTAAAATAGCTCCAGTTCGATTGTCGAGGAGGACACTTCCTGTCTCGACTAGCCCCCCACCACTATCTAGCACCTCGCCATAATTGGCTACAACGGACTGCATAGCGCTATAAATATTTTTATTGACAGTGGTCGTAATGGTATAGCCACCTTGGCTGATATTCTGCTTTGCCAATGCCTGATAGGCTTTCACCGTCTCATCATTTTTCAAATCCTGTCCAGATACTTGATCTCTCTTAACCAAGTGCCGATACATGATATCTTCTGCCTCAGACAAGACCGCATAATACAGGTAATCCTTGGTATCTTCTAAAATCGGAGCTGGCGCAATAAAATCTTTCTTAATATCGTAGGCGAGGTAGACCTCGTAGTCCTCTTTCTTAATATACCCCGAACGATACATGTTGTACAACACGTCTTTTGAACGCTCAATCCCATAGGACATAGCCTCTTCCGATTTAAAACCACCGCTCGCTGTATAAGGCGAATAGACAATCGGACTTTGAGGCAAACCAGCAATGAAGGCTGCTTGTGGTACGGTTAAATCTTTGGCTGATCTTCCAAAGATTCCACGCGCTGCTTCCTCAATTCCAGCAATGTTGCGTCCTTGATGATTGCGCCCAAAAGGAGAAACATTTAGATAGGCCGTTAAAATCTCTTCCTTGCTCATCGCACGCTCAAGAGCAAGAGCGGAGATGATTTCATTAGCCTTTCGGCTAAAGGTAGGGGCATCCCCTACGATCTGCTGCTTGATCAACTGCTGGGTCAAGGTCGAACCCCCGCTCGAGGAGCCGATACCCGCCGAACCAAGCGCCGCACGTAAAACCGCCTTGGGAACGACACCATTATGGCTTTCAAAGGTCGCATCTTCTGTCGCAATGACCGCCTGCTTGACATTATCAGAAATCGCATCACTGCCTACGGGTGCCCGCAGCAAATCCGAACTAATCTCCGAAACCAGACTGCCATCTGAATACACCACTTTAGAAATCCGACTGACTTCGGTCACTTGTTTGACCAATTCGGTGGAGTTCGGTACAGTTACACTATCAAAAAGACTAGCAACATAGCCCAGTCCGATACCTGCCCCTAAGACCCCCAACAAAAACATGACAATAACACCAAAGTCTACTAATAGTTTCAAGGTTCTCAAAGCAATCCCAGCTATATCACTGATTGTCAAAGAAACGATTTTGCTCGTCTCTTTCTTTTTCTTAGGTAATTTAGTCGTCATAGATAACTCCTTATCCTCCCTATTTTATCATATTTTTTATATTTTGACGAAAATTTCCTACACGGTTTGCCTTAAAATATGATACAATGGAAATCAATGAAAAACTAAAAAGGAGAAGAGACATGCACATTTTTGATGAGCTAAAAGAGCGTGGTTTGGTCTTTCAAACCACAGATGAAGATGCTTTGCGAAAAGCCTTAGAAGAAGGTCAAGTCTCTTATTATTCAGGCTACGATCCAACTGCTGATAGCCTGCACTTAGGACATTTGGTGCCCATCCTCGTCTGCCGTCACTTGCAGCTAGCTGGCCATAAGCCGTACCCGCTTGTGGGAGGCGCAACTGGCTTGATCGGCGATCCGTCTTTCAAAGATGCAGAACGTAGCCTACAAACAAAAGATACCGTTGACAGCTGGGTCAAAAGCATCCAAACCCAACTGGAGCGTTTCCTCGATTTTGAAAATGGTGACAACAAGGCTGTCATGACCAATAACTACGATTGGTTTGCTAGTATCAGCTTTATTGATTTCTTGCGTGATGTCGGAAAATACTTCACAGTCAACTACATGATGAGCAAGGAGTCTGTTAAAAAGCGGATTGACACAGGGATTTCCTACACAGAATTTGCCTACCAAATCATGCAGGGATTTGACTTCTACGAACTCAACCGCCTGCACAACGTCACCCTTCAAATTGGAGGAAGTGATCAGTGGGGAAATATGACTGCTGGAACAGAATTGCTCCGCCGCAAGGCCGACAAGACGGGACATGTCATTACTGTCCCCCTCATTACCGACGCGACTGGTAAAAAATTCGGAAAGTCGGAAGGCAATGCCGTTTGGCTCAACGCTGATAAGACATCTCCTTATGAAATGTACCAATTCTGGATGAATATTATGGATGCAGATGCCATCCGCTTCTTAAAGATTTTCACCTTCCTGCCACTTGAAGAAATCGAAGAGATTCGCCAGCAATTTGAAGCAGCACCGCACGAGCGCCTAGCACAAAAAATCCTCGCTCGGGAAGTCGTGACCCTGGTCCACGGTGAAACAGCCTACCAAGAAGCGCTCAATATCACCGAACAGCTCTTTGCAGGGAATATCAAAAATCTTTCCGTCAAAGAACTAAAACAAGGACTTCGTGGCGTGCCAAATTACACAGTGACCGCAGATGACAACCTCAATATTGTTGAACTTCTTGTCACCGCAGGTGTGGTCAACTCAAAACGCCAAGCCCGTGAAGATGTCCAAAACGGCGCTATCTATATCAATGGCGACCGCATACAAGACCTAGACTATATACTAACAGACGCAGATAAACTCGAAAATGAATTGACCGTTATCCGCCGCGGAAAGAAAAAGTATTTTGTGGTGACATTTAACTAATTTTAAAACCACTTTAGATGTCAGCAACCTAATAGCGAAATAGTCATCATCCTACACCTAGAAACTTAAAAGCGAACAAGTAACCTTTCTGAACAACAGAAAACAGGCCTTGTTCGCTTTTGCATTTCTAAGCTCACATCTTCGATAGTCTATTTCCAGACTATTTAATACTAATCTACTCGTTGTAGCTCGAACCTAAGATGTAAAGGATAATAAAAATCAAATTCATTGGACGTAACTAATTTTTGTTCCGCCCTCTACTTTTTCCCTTCTTTCTCTTTTGAATGCTTATTTTTTGCTTTTACAACTAATTGGGCTACTACAATACAAGAAATAATCGGTAAAACTTTTAAAAATATATCAAAACAATATTCTAACATCATTGTTCTCTAATACTTACAAATTTCGAATTAAAATAGGTACCGATCATTTCATCATGAATTTTAATGGGCACCTCTAAAAACTTCAAGTAGTTGTTAAGTAAGCCCTATTTGTAAGCATTAATTCCAGTAAGCTTCGCTTTCGAAGCTTACTTTTTGCTTATTTTCCTATTTTTGGGCGCACTAAGCCCATGA
>NZ_MSJL01000059.1 GCF_001921825.1 Streptococcus acidominimus | reverse complement strand
GAGGCAATCCTTATGCCAGAAAGATTCTCTTTAAGTGCATCCATAACATCGCTTCAGCTCGTCATACCAATCCTTGCCATATCGCTGATTTCTATGAGAAACGAAAAAGACAATCGCAAGCTAGTTCTACTAAGCCACATGCGATTGCCTCTATACATCGTCTCATAAGGACCATGTATTACCTCATAACGCATAACAAACTTTATGATTACGGTTCAACCCAAAATCATTAAAGTTGTCCATGCCATATTATTGTAACACCTTATTTTGCCATTTCACACAGTGCTTAGCTCGAGTTCAATTACACAAGATACGAGAGCGTTTGACACGGGTCTCACTCGTTCTATCTCCAATCTTCAACAATCTATTCCTAGACTGTTGAAGCAAACAAAGCATACCCTTTTATGTATTAACAGTCACTTCCCTGACTGTTAATACCGTATCTGTATAGCAGGCATAGCCTGCAACAGTTACAGCAAACTAGGAAATCTGACGCAGAACTTTTAGATGAGAGTTTGCTCTGCAAACTTCTATTTTCCTTCTACAAAGAAATAACATATCTTTAGAGGCAGGAAAAACTACCCCTAAAGGGAGCTTTATCTGTAACCCGTTAAAATCCGGGCTTTTCTTGACTATAATTGGGTAAAGAAGCATGTTTTTCCGACTTTTGGTATAATAGAGACAAATATACTCACAGACTAGATTATGAGACTTTCTGCGACACTCTTTTATACTCCTGATGAGATAGAGGTAAGAGTGAAACTCGTGTCAAATGCTCTCATCTCTCGATGCAAGAAGTCACTAGAAAGAAGATTCTATGAAATTATATTATGCAGCTATTCGTTATCCATTGACCACCTTTCTAGCAGAACTAGCAAGGAACTATACGCAGGAAGGGAAGCGGGTCTTTTACATTGCCCCCAATTCCCTCTCCTTTGAAAAAGAGCGGGTAGTATTGTCTACTGTAAAGGAGAAAGGCTCCTTTGACATGATGGTGACCCGTTTTGAACAGCTGGCACGCTATTTTACTCTCAATCAGGGAAGGCAGGCAAAAACGCTGGACGATACGGGATTAGTCATGCTCTTTTTCAGGCTTTTGTCGCAGATGGAAGATACGGAATTTCAAGTCTATGGCAAGGTCAAACAGGATATTGCCTTTATCCAGCAACTGGTCGACCTATACAAGGAAATGCAGCGTTCGAATGTGACCGTTGGGGATTTGGTGCAATTGGATTCTCCCGATAAAGAGGCAGATTTGGTGAAGATTCTGACGGCTTTTGACAATCTGATGATGGCAGAAGGCTTTCAAGTTTCTACTAAAATAGCTCAATTCCGTAAGGTTGTCGAATCCGGTCAGCTAGACCAAGAACTAGCAGATGTGATCCTCGTTGTGGACGGCTTTACCCGTTTTTCCGCAGAGGAAGAAGCCCTCGTTGCAGCTTTGAATGGACGTGTAGCAGAATTGGTCATTGCCACCTATGCGAGCCAAAAAGCCTATCAGGCAACCTATATCGAGGGCAATATCTATCAAGCGGGTGTGGAATTTCTTCGTCATTTAGCGCAGACCTATCAGACCAAACCTAGTTATATAGCAGGTTCAGAAGAACTAGATGCCTTGGGAAAACTGTCGAGCAATATTGAAGCTCATTATGATTTTTTGGGGCGTCAGCTAGAATTGACAGCCGAAGATAAAAAAGCTGTTCGGCTATGGGAGGTGACCAATCAGAAAGAAGAAGTCTGTCAAGTGGCACTCGCTATCCGGCAACTGCTTCATCAAGGCACACGATACAAAGATATTGTAGTTCTTCTTGGAGATGTGGATAGCTATCATTTGCAGATTGGGAAAGTCTTTGACCAATACGATATTCCCTACTATCTAGGTCGGGCAGAGGAGATGAGCCATCATCCCTTAGTGCATTGGATCGAATCTTTGGAACGCTTGAAGCGCTACCGTTTTAGGACAGAAGACATGCTCAATCTCTTGAAATCGGGTCTCTATCAGCAGTGGTCTCAAGAAACAATCGATCTATTTGAGCAGTACCTCTTGTTTGCAGATGTCAAGGGACAGGCTCAATTTGAGCGTGCCTTTACTGCTAAAAATGGTCACCGCTATGATTTGGAAGAACTAAATCATGTCCGCGAGAAACTCATGGCACCGCTGACAGTTTTCTTTAAAGCCCGTGCCCAATCTGGCAAGAGTTTACTAGGAAAATTCCGTGATTTTTGTGAAGCAAGTGCCCTACCAGCGAATATGGAAGCCCTATCAGCAAGTTTTGGACAGTTGGAGCAGGAAAAGGATGAACAGGTCTGGAACCGCTTTGTCCATCTCTTAGAGGATATGCACCAGATATTTGGAGATGAGAAGCTGACAGTCGCTGATTTTTTATCCATCCTACGGGCAGGTATGCTTGCCAGTACCTATCGTGTCGTACCTGCGACAGTTGATGTGGTACGGGTCAAATCCTACGATCTGATTGAGCCTCATACAGCTAAGTATGTCTTTGCCATTGGCTTGACCCAGACTCATTTCCCAAAACTAGCAAAGAACACCAGCCTACTGACTGATGCAGAGCGAGTGCGAATAAACGAAGCGATAGGCCGTTTCGCCAAGTTTGATGTGGTCAGCCGTGAGAATGTCAAGAAGAACCATTTTGCCATGATTTCGCTAGTCAATGCGGCGAGTGAACAGCTAGTCTTATCGGCTCCACAACTCGCCAATGAAGCAGAAGATACCCTATCGCCCTACCTGCAGCTCTTGCAAGAAATGGGGATTCCCAAAGAAGAAAGAGGGAAGCATACTGGTTTTCAACGGGATGATGTGGCACATTACAAGAGTTTGTTGGCCCGCGTCATTGAAGCGAATCGCTTGCCCTTTGAAGCGGAGTGGACCAAGGAAGAAGAAACTTTCTGGCATGTTGCTATTCGCTATCTGCGTAAGAAATTAGAGCAAGAACAGATCGTGATTCCAGCCATTACAGGTGATGTTGAGACTAGCCCCTTGGAGGCAGACACGCTTGCTACTCTCTATCCAGCAGGGACACCGCTTATCTTATCTGCTTCTAGTTTGACAGATTTTTACCAGAATGAATATTTGTACTTTGTCAAGCATGTTCTGCGCTTGAGGGAACGAGACAGTATTCACCCTGATGCCCGCAGTCATGGAAATTTTTTGCATCGGATTTTTGAGCGGGTCACGACGGATCATAGCACCCGTCCCTTTGATGAAAAATTGCAACAAGCGATGACAGAGACCCGCCAGGAGCCGTCTTTTGCCACCCTTTATCAATTCAATGCGGAAAGTCAATTTTCAGAAACAGTTTTGCTAGATATTGCACGGGCAACATCTTTGGTCTTACAAGATGAGCCTATTACGCAAGTTGTAGCGAATGAAGCTGTCTTTGGAAGAGAAGAAACGCCATTTTTAACCTTGGAGAAGGGGCGTCCTGTTCAAGTGGTAGGAAAAATTGACCGCTTGGATCAGCTGACTGCTAATCAGGCTTTCGGAGTGGTGGATTATAAATCAAGTAGCAACCAGTTCCGCATTGATACATTTTACAATGGCCTTAGTCCCCAGTTGATGACCTATATTGCAGCGGTTCAGCAATTGCCAGCATTCAGTCAAACAGAGAAAATTTTTGGTGCCATGTATTTGCACATGCTAGATCCGATTGTAAAATTGACAGACACCAAGTCGGAGGATCAGATACTAGCAAACGCCTATAAATCTTTAGTTTATAAGGGATTGTTTTTGGAAGAAGAGAGCAATCGTCTCAATCATCTATATGCCAAGACCAAGGCTTCGCTCTTTACCCAGCAGGATTTGGATACAATGCTAGCCTACAACAGAACCCTGTATCAGCATGCGGCTGAGAAGATTGTAGCAGGTCAGTTTGCAGTTAATCCCTATACCGAAGATGGACGCTCCGTGGCTGGTGAGCAATTGAAGGCTATCACAGGTTTTGAAGCTGACCGCCACTTTTCTCTAGCCCGCCCACTGGTGAAAGGTGGCAAGAAAGAGGAGTGGCTAGACAGAATGAAGAAAGGAGTAGCCGATGAGGTTTGAAGCATTTTTAAGTCCAGCTGATATTGCAGCGTTACAACAAGAAGAAGCCCAGTCAGATAAGGTGCAAAAACGAACCCCAGAGCAAATCGAAGCCATCTACACCAATGGACAAAATGTCCTCGTATCGGCATCTGCTGGCTCTGGTAAGACCTTTGTCATGGTAGAGCGGATTTTGGATAAGATTAAGCGAGGGATTGGGGTTGACCAACTCTTTATCTCGACCTTTACAGTTAAGGCAGCAGGTGAGCTGAAGGAACGGATTGAACGACAGCTGACCAAGGCTATTCGTGACAGTCAAGATGAGGAGTTGAAACGGCATTTATCTGCACAGCTGACCCATCTGCCCAATGCTGCGATTGGAACCATGGATGCCTTTACCCAACAGTTGGTGGTGACCTATGGCTACCTTTTGGGAATTGCGCCGACCTTCCGTATTTTGCAAGATAAAAATGAGCAGGATTTGCTCAAACAAGAAGTGTTTTCAGATCTAGTGAGCGACTACATGGCAGGAAAGGATCAAGTGGTCTTCCAGCAATTGGTGCGGAATTTTTCTAGTCATCGTAAGGATCTGAAAGGCTTCCGGGAGGTTGTCTATCAGATTCATACCTTTAGCCAATCGACCAGCCATCCTAAGGACTGGCTTCAGGAAAGATTTTTGAAGGGGTATGAGCGCTTCACGACCCTTGACAGTCTTCCAGCTTCGACTTTTGAGGGATTGTTAGATAGTATGGAGCGGGCTGCGAATGACTTACAGGATCTAACGGACTTACCTGACTATAAAAAACAAACAAAAGCTGGCAAGCCAACGGCTCAATATACCAAGCACATAGCAATCATCAGTCAATTGAGGGAACTATTGGCAGAGCAGGACAGGGACAGCAAAATGGAGTGCTTATACTCAACGGAAATCAAAAATAGACCAGAAAACACAGTCGAGGATCGAACTGGAGTCCATCAAGACAAGTTGACAAAGTATCCTTTTGATGTTCAAAGAGTATTACCAGAAGTGGTTGCACAGTTGGTAGCCATACTGCCGTCGGGTTCGGAGGTGACTGTGGCGGGTGAAAAATATCCTGTCTTTAAAGACTTACAGGAGCGTTTGACCAATTTAAAACATCTGGAAACGGTACTTGCCTACCAGCCTAAAATCTTGCCTCTCCTTGGTCTCTTGAGGGACTTTGTACTTGATTTTTCAGACCAATACCTTCAGCGCAAGATGCAGGAAAACAGTTATGAATTTACAGATATTAGCCATTTTGCCATCCAAATATTAGCAACTTACCCAGAGATTCGTAGGCTCTACCAGTCGACCTATCATGAGGTCATGGTTGATGAGTATCAAGATAATAACCACATCCAAGAGCGGATACTGGACTTGCTATCAAATGGGCATAATCGTTTTATGGTAGGAGACATCAAGCAGTCCATTTACCGTTTCCGTCAGGCAGATCCACGTATTTTCCAAGAGAAATTTGAGCGCTATCAAGCAGATCCAAGCGCAGGCAAATTGATTCTGCTTAAGGAAAATTTCCGAAGTCAGTGCGAGGTGCTAGACGCGACTAATGCCATCTTTACTCGCCTCATGGACAAGGCGGTTGGTCAAATCAACTACGATGAGACCCATTGTCTAGTCGCAGGAAGCGATCGCCAGAAAATTCGACAGCCCCATCATCAAATGGAGTATTTGATTTACAATACCGATGTTGATGCTGATAAAGAAGAAGACTTGGAGCAAGACGAAGTCAGCGCAGGTGAAGTAGAGCTGGTTGCCAAGGAAATCATCCGCTTGCACACGGAAGAACAGGTGGCATTTTCAGACATCACCTTGCTGGTGTCTTCGCGCACCCGCAATGAGCGCATTTTAACCAGCTTTGAGCAACACGGCATTCCATTGGTATCTGATGGCGGCGAAGCCCACTATCTCAAGTCCTTAGAAGTTATGGTGATGCTGGATACGCTTCGAGCGATTCATAATCCGTTGAATGACTATCCCTTGATTGCCCTCTTGAAATCCCCCATGTTTCGCTTGACAGAAGATGAGTTGACACGGATTGCCTTGCAGGCTGATTCGGCTTATTTCTATCAGAAATTTCAGCATGCCTTGAACGCCAGCGGAGTTCATCCCCAATTGATCTCTCCAACCTTGAAGAAAAAGTTGGCACATATCGAGGCTCATCTGGTCAATTGGCGGCTTTATGCCAAGACTCACTCGATCTATGACTTGATTTGGAAGATTTTCAATGAAAAGTTGTACTATGACTATGTTGGAGCTCTGCCCAATGGTGAAAAGCGTCAAGCAAATCTGTACGCTCTCGGTTTGAGGGCAAATCAGTTTGAAAAGACGGGCTTTAAGGGGCTAGCACGCTTCATTACTATGATTGATAAGCTGATTGCTAGCGATAATGACCTGGCAGATGTGGAGGTTGTCCTTCCGCAGAACGCAGTTCAGCTCATGACCATTCATAAGAGCAAGGGCTTGGAGTTTAAATACGTCTTTCTCCTAAATATGGACAAGGATTTTAGCCGTCAGGAAAGTCGAAGTCCGATTGTCCTTAGCAGGGAAAACGGGATTGGAGCCCAGTATCTGGCAGATATGAAAGACAAGTTTGACACGCCCCTGCCCCGGGTGCGTGTCCAGATGAACACCCTCCCCTACCAGCTCAATCAGGAAGAATTGAAACGCCTGAGCCTATCTGAACAGATGCGTTTGCTCTATGTTGCCATGACACGAGCTGAACAAAAACTCTATCTGGTGGGAAAAGGAAGCCGAGAAAAACTGTCCAACAAATATGATGGAAAATCCCGTTTGGGCGTATTAGCCCAGTCTACACGGGAATCCATGACCAATTTTCAGGATTGGATTCTAGCGATCGAACAAGCCTTTCAGGGACAGGATCTACATTTCAAGAAGACCTTTGTAGAAGCAGAAGACTTGATCCCAGAAAAGATTGGCAAATTAGCTGTACCATCGCACCTACCAACAGATGATCAGCGGGAGAACCGTCAGTCAGAGGATATTGTAGCTGCTCTGGATCAATTGGCAGCTGTTGAAAAGCTCAACCAAGACTACCGAGCTGCAATCGATCTGCCCAGCGTTCGAACACCGAGCCAGATTAAGAAACTCTATGAGCCAGTTCTAGCAGATGATGGTCTTGAGATCATGGAAACCTATGTTCCAAATCGGAAGTTTATCCTACCTGATTTCAGCAGCAAACAAAAAGTAACGGGAGCCCAGATTGGTTCTGCCGTGCATGAATTGATGCAACGCTTGCCCCTTGTACCGCCTATTACAGCTGATCTTGTGACAGATACGCTTCTTCAAGTGAACGCAGAAGAAGCTGTTAAAGAACAGATTGATGTGTCCAAGATTGTCGCTTTCTTTGAAACGCCACTGGGTCAAGAAATTCTAGCACACCGTAATCTGGTGCGCAGGGAGCAACCCTTTGCCGTCTTGCAGCGTGATGTAGAGGCAGAGGAAGACTATGTTCTACGTGGAATTATTGATGGATTTATCCACTATCCAGACCGCATAGTCCTCTTTGACTACAAGACGGACCATTATCAGCAGTCAAGCCAATTGGCTGAACGCTACCGCGGTCAAATGCAGCTCTATGCAGATGCCCTCCAGCAAGCCTACCAAGTGTCAGTAGTAGAAAAATACCTCATCTTACTAGGAGGAGACACGATCGAGGTGGTCCACCTGCCATAGAAATCTACCTCAAGCCTTGTAAAGAATAGCTTGAGGCAGTGCTTGAATGGGTTCTGACTAGAACCCGGGACAAAAGTCAAAACCATATAGAAAAAGCGAACAAGTTGTATTTTCTGTGATTCAGAATGTATTCTTGTTCGCTTTATAGTTTATATAGCTTAGAGTACAGCAAGACGAGTTGACGAAGTAATAAAAGATATACTAAATGCCTATATTGGCTGATGTCATCAGCCTTTACGAATATAAGGAGAGCAGGAAAGAATCTTTATAGCCGTCCTTTCTGACAGCCGAATGAATGAGCTTAAAGACAAGGGATGGATATTTCAGTATGGTAAGTCGATAGTGAGGATGTATCAAGGTGAATGCAAATGAGGCTAGATTCCTCATTTGTGGTATAATAAGGTGAGAAAAGGAAGTACCAGTGGATATGAATCAGCCAAGAATTGACATTGAGCATTACAAACAATTAGCCCAGCAGAAGCAAGGGGAACATCGCAAATTTTTAGCGACGTTGAAGAAGAAAGCGCCCAAGGATTTGGATAAGATTGTCCAGCAGGTGCATAGGGAAGTATTTGAAGAGATTGACTGCACGGCATGCGCCAATTGTTGCAAGACCCTAGGTCCCCTCTTTACCGAAGCGGATATTACCCGCATTGCCAAGCATTTTCGCATGAAACTGCCAGCTTTTGAGGAGCTTTATCTCAAGGTCGATGAAGATGGTGACAAGGTCTTTCAAGCCATGCCCTGTCCTTTTCTGGGCGAGGATAATCTTTGCGCCATTTATGATGTTCGCCCCAAGGCTTGCCGTGAATTTCCTCATACAGACCGCAAGAAGATTTATCAAATCAACCACTTAACCATAAAAAATACCCTTACCTGTCCTGCCGCCTATCTCTTTGTGGAGAAGCTAAAGGAACGCTTGTGAGAAAAATTGAATGGAGCAGCTCTAGGCTGCTTTCTTGTTTTTATGGTTGTTCCTACTTGAGGAAAATCAGAAGTAGGGTTTTTGGCGCGTGAACAGTTCCGGCGGAGTTTTGTAGCCTAAGGTATCCTTTGATTTTTAAAGGCTGTCAACCCTTATTTTCGACTTTGTGCTATACTATCAGTAGAGTATAAATATTTGGGAGAGAGCTGTTTCGTTCCTCTTTTTAAGAGGAGTCACTACCTGCGACTGTTGAAGAAAACTTCGCTTTCTTCATATCCGCCCAATCTCTTCCCAGCCTGTTTTGACGAAAACTTTGTTTTCTTTATATCCCACCTCCACCAGTCTCTCCCCAGACTGTTTTGACGCAAACTTCGTTTTCTTTATTTCCGACCTCCACCAGTCTCTCCCCAGACTGGTGGAGCTAGTACAATGATCAACCAGACGAAACAAGTAAAAAATATAGATGATCAAGGAGGAAACATGATGTCTATTCAACAAGTATTACAATCCTTGGATAAGATTCAGGAATGGCAGGAGGAAACCTACAAATTTCTTCATCGTCATCCAGAATTATCAATGCAGGAAACGCAGACCGCACAATTGATTTTCGATTGTTTGCAAGGCTATGGCTATCAGACACAGCTGATTGGTGGTGGTGTTGTCGGCATTTTGCAAAATGGAGAGGGACCGACAGTTCTTTTCCGAGCCGATATGGATGGTCTTCCTATTAAGGAAGAGACGGGGCTGGACTATGCCTCACAGGTTGTCATGAGAGATCTAAATGGGGATATGGTGCCAGTCATGCACGCCTGTGGTCATGATGTCCATATAGTAGCTGGACTGGGCGCAGCCTGGGCATTAGCTACGTATAGGGATGAATGGCAGGGGACCTATATCGCCCTCTTCCAACCAGGTGAAGAAATCGCTGCTGGAGCAAAAGCCATGATAGAAGATGGCTTATTTGAGAAAATTCCACGCCCCGACTTGGCACTAGGTCAGCATGTCCTGACGGAACCTGTGGCAGGGAAAGTCGGTACCCGGTCAGGTTCTTTTTTGTCCAGCGCTGCCTCATTAAAAATCACGGTTTATGGTCAAGGGGCACATGGTTCCATGCCACATCTAAGTGTAGACCCCATTGTTATTGCTTCATCTATTGTGATGAGATTACAGACCATTGTGGCTCGAGAAGTTGATCCTTTTCAATTTGCCGTCGTATCTGTCGGCAGTTTTCAGGCAGGCTTAAAAGCCAACATTATTCCTGATACAGCGACCTTGCTGGTCAATATTCGGACATATAATGAAACAGTCCAGCAGCAAGTGCTAGACAGTATTAAGCGTATTGTTCATGCCGAATGTGAAGCAGGTGGTTGTACGAGAAAACCCGAGATAGAAGTCTTTGACCGCTATCCGCTGACCGACAACGATCCCCAAATCACAGTTGAGGTGACCCAAGCTTTTGAGACCTATCTGGGGAAAGGACGAGTAGTAGCTTATCAGCCTATGACTGCTTCGGAAGATTTTTCCTACATTCCACGCGCCCTCAATATCCCCTATCTCTACTGGGGATTTGGAGGCTTCACAGAAGAGCAGGAAATCTATGCCAATCACAATCCCAAATTCGCACCCGCTATCCAGCCCACTCTTCGAACAGGCACAGAAGCCGCACTTGTGGCGATACTACGCTATCTAGGAACTGAATGAACCAGCCATTTAGCCTATATCTAATCTAACTCTATTCATCAGTCCTAAGCAAGTAGCTGATGGGGAAGATACTAAAACAGTCGCATCCCACAATGCGGCTGCTTTAGTATGCTAACTGCCATTACGGCGAGAAGAAGTTTTGGAGCATTTCAAAAGTGGGATCTTTCAGTAAGGCTGCCTGTGCTTTTGTTGAGCATAAGTCAACGCAGTGGTCAGTAAGTTCTATAGTTGTTTCACTCTAAAATCCATGATATAATAGAACCATGACATATAGTATTGATTTTAGAAAACGTGTAATCTCTTTCGTTCAGGAAGGGCATACTCGAACAGAAGCCTGCGAACTATTTGGT
>NZ_MSJL01000058.1 GCF_001921825.1 Streptococcus acidominimus | reverse complement strand
CCTCTTTAGCCTGCCTGCTTGTTAGGTAGTCTTTTTTGTGGTTTTTGTCTAACTTAGCCCCTTTAACATGTTCAGCAATGTTTGGGTATAGTCCTTCTTGTGCTGTCCATTTAAAGAATATTCTGGTAGCTGTTATATAGTTTTGTACGGTCGTAGGTTTTAACCCGCTCGCCTTTAAGTCGTCCCTAAAAGCTAGTACGTCTTCCCTCTGTGGTTTTCTAATACCATGTACGCCTATATAGTTAAAAAACTGCCTTAGGGCTTTTGTGTATGTCTCTATTGTCTTGGGGCTAGCGTCTAAATAGCTAATAAATCTTTCAAATGTATCATAGGTTATAGCGGTTGTAACAGCTAACTCTTGCCCCCTATATCCTACTGCTTGTAATTCGTTCATAGCTTTTTACCCTTCTATGTGCATACTGTTGTGTGTATATACTTATCTGTATCTATTATACCGCCTTTTTCTTCTCTTATCAAGTGTTTATTTTCATATATGAGTATATCATAAAAACATAATACTACACAATAAAAGCACCCATTTTACTAGGTGCTTCTGTAATGATCTATAGACTGTCTAGGCGCTTCTGGTGCGCTTGTATCGCTCTTTTTAGCCTTAACTGGTCTGATATATCGCTAGCCTCTTCCAAGCTCTCTATGAGCCGTTTTAGGCGTTTCTGCGTCTCTTGTTTCTCTATCTTTACTGCGCGTGGTTTCCTAAGCCCTACGCCGTAAACTGACTGTATAGCCTCTTTGCTACGCGCCATTAAATCGGGGTCGTTGGTAGTTAATGCTAAGCCCTCTACAGCCTTTAAAAATAGGTCGTATATGTCCTGTCCCTGCTGTAAGCCGTGGTTAATTTCAGCTACTATGCTTGTCGTTAGCCTTTTATTTGCTTGATACTCTTTTAACACGTCCGCGCTTATTGCTAGCTGTTGTTTTCTATGGTCTGCTTTTCTCTGTAAGCTCTGCGCCTCTGGTTTGCTTTCTGCGGGCTTTTTAGGCGCTCTGGGTAGTTCGCTATAGTCTGTTGTTATAGACGTGTCTGCGGGTTTCTTAGGGCTTCCTATGCTGTCTATTTTGCTAAAATCTAACTCCATGTAAGCACGCTCCTACTCACTCTCTTTTCGCCTTATCTCTACTAGGTCGCTACCTTCTACGGGTATAACTTCGTACTCTTCAGTGATTGCTTGATGTTTGTCTGTCTCGCTATCGCTTTCCGCTTGTATATACTTTGGCGCGTCGTTTTCGACAAAATAATTAAACATAGGGTAAAACTCAAACGGCACTTTATCCCCTGTTTTTCCGTTACGGTTTTTCAGGATCACTAATTCAATCTCGCGGGGGCTTTTGCTTTTCGCCTCTGTTGCGTCAAAATCTTTCTGCCCTGCTCCTTTGAGCTGTAGCCCTATAAGTATGTCGCTAGAGTATTCTATAGCCCCGCTTTCTTTAAAGGCTTGCATGCTAACAGCGTTATTGTAATTGTCGCGGTTAAAACTAGAGATACCTATAACGGGCGTTTTAAAGTCCCTGCTTATTCGTTTTAACTCCATGACTGCCTTGTCTGTGTTTTGCTTGTCTGTCGCTCTCTCGTTCGCGGGTGCTAGTATTTGTAAATAGTCTACGATAACTAAGGGGGTGTTACCTGTATAACGCGTATGCTTTTCTACTGTCGCTCTGATTTGGTTTACTCCTAAATCTCCTACGCCCTCTGTTATGTAGATGTGTTTGGCATAACCGCTGTAAGTCTGCACCGCGTTTTTAATAAGCTCTCTTTCTGTGCTGTTGTACTTTTCGTACCTATTCCCCGCTGTGATACCTCTGACTGTTTTAGCGTTCTTCATTTCCCCGCCTGTTTGCAATACTTCCATAACAGTATGACGGCTAATACTTTTAGCCATAATTTCAGCTCTAGCCATTTCTAAGCTAAAAATAAGTACGTCATGCCCTCTACTTGCTACTTGGTCTGCTATCTGGGTAACTAGGGTAGTTTTACCTAAAGATGAAATAGCCCCCACAATATAAAGCCCTTCATAAAAACCGCCGTCTAAACATTTATCCAGAATAGGAAAGCCTGTAGAAATGCTAGGGGTGTTTACGCTGTCTGCAATACCGTTTAGAAAGTCCTGTATGTAGTTATCTGTTGATGTCTCTAAATACTTCTCTTTGTCGTCTCTAGCATTCTTAATAGCGTCTTCAACACGCGCCGTAAAGGCTTCTTTATTCTTTACAAGCATTTCATTAGGATCTTTTACTGCGCCTTCTGTAAGCACCGCTACAGTGTATGGTGTCTTTTGTGCCTGTAAAAGCCCCTCTAGTTCCGCTTGTGTCTTCCTGCCTCTGCTGTCGTTGTCTAGCGCTAGAATTAAAGGGCGCTCTAGTTGCTTATCTCTAACCATTCCTGCTAGCTTCTTAGCGTTGCTGGTACTCCCTAACGCTACAGCTACCCCGCCTACTTCCATAATGCTAAGCGCGTCTATTTCTCCTTCTACGATAAAAATAGGTTTATCCAGATCATCTATAAAAGCCCTGCCGTTAAAAATATCGCTCCCGCCTACCTTTGTTTTTGCGTATTGCTTTTGATAGTCTGGTATATTGTCGCGGGTGTCTCTCGCTAAGTAGCTTGTCTGCGTTACGGGAATAATTAAACGGGGGCTACCTGTTACGTTTTCTGGGGCGTTGGGGTGTTTCCAATTCTCTACGTAGCCAATTTTAAAGCGGTCTAATATCGCCTTGCTTAGCCCTCGTTTTTCGGGGTAGTTAGTAGCCTGTATGTTATCATTAGCTTGCTTGTAAAATGCAAGATAGTTCCCGTTTGTTGGTGTGTGTATACTGTTATGTGTATCTGTATTTTGTGCGGTTTTGTCTTGGTTTTGGTACTCTCTAGCGGGTGCGTCTATAGTCATGTTAAATAACTCTCCTGCTCGTGTAAGTTTGCTATTGTAGTCGTCTATGCCCTCTACGTAGCCTATTAGGTCTAGTGTGTCTCCGCCTTTGTCGCATGCAAAGCATTTCCAACTATTGCCGTCTGGGGTTATCGTAAAAGCTCCTGTAGCATTTCTTCCTGTACCGCTACCACAAAGCGGGCAAACATAGGCTTTTTTATTCCCTTTCCTGCTATGATCTGTAATGCTTTCTACGTACTCTGTTAAGCGCTCTTTTACTGCTTCTGTTGCTGTATGTCTATCCATGTTTTACCCCTCATCATCTAGCGGGTTGTTGCTAGGCTTGAAAATATCGCTATAAATACCGTCCACGTCTAATACTTTTATTAGTTTTTTTATATTAGGCTGTAAGGTGTTATTATTGTAATACGGTATGCCTATCTGGTTTAATACCCTTAATAGGTTTGCTATGGTCGTCTCTGCGTTCGCTAGTGACTGTATCAGCGTTTCTAGGTCTGTTTTCCCTTCTGCTAGCGCTAACTTTGCTCTGTGTTCAGAATAACGGATAAAAAACGCCTCACTAGCTTTAATGTATTCTTCATTCGTCATAACTTTAGCTCCTTTGTGCTTTTTAGCCTTTAAAAAGATAGGCACCCCCGCCCCGCTTCTTTTTACTGGTTTTATTATAGCATTCGCCCGCTCGCTAGAGTTGCGGGCGTGTGCTCTTAATAGTCTTAATAGTTTTAATAGTATTGAAAATTTTGACCCCTTAGAAAGTCAGCCATATCAAGGGTTTACAAAATCGCTTGCTGTTCGCATTATACGCTTTTGCTGTTTGCATTATACGCTTTTGCTGTTTGCATTATACGCTTTTGCTGTTCGCATTATACGCTTTTTTATAAAAATCGGGCTAAAATCTTCGCGATAATAGCCCCTGTTTTTTTAGTGGCTTAACCACTTTTTCCTTGTTTTCCTGTGTCTTTACTATACCTGATTTTTCTTTATACTTGGTTTCTTTTTTTAGCCTAGACTATCCCCAACGGTTGCCCGTTACAGTCTTGTCAGGTTTCCCTGTGGTCTTACAATACTGCGCCAAACGAATAGCCTAGCTGTGTGTAGTTTTCCCGTGTTAGCCTAACGTTCAGTTAGTGGCGGTGCGTCCCTCGGTACTTTTCTGCGTGATGTAGCTTGCTGTGTTTTTCTTGTGTGTGTCTACTAGCCCACGTAAAGCGTAAATAGATACTGCTATAGGCGCGTGATTGCTGTAGTCTTGGTGTTCCTCTAATATTTGTAAAACCTCGTTTACTTGGTTTACAAGCGCTTCATAGTCTACTAAGACGTCATAATAGCTAATACTCATAGAGTGCCCTCCAGCTTTTTCTTTTCAATCGCTTCAAACAACTTACTTGCTACTTCATCAATAGCGCTTATCTCGTTATTTAGAGTTTCAAATATTGCCCCTAAGAATTGACCTGCGTGATACTGGAAAAATTCTGTATCTAATTTACGTAGACTATATAAGGTGTCTGCTCCAGCCTTGTGTAATTCAAGGCTATCTTTAATAGCTAATAAGGATAATGCTAGCTCTTCTAACTGTTTCACGGTCAGTAGCGTTTCTGTTGGTTTTTCCATGTTATGCCCCCTTTAGTACGTCAATAAGTTTTAAAATAGCTTCTAAGGTGCTTATTTTGCCCTCTAGCGTGTCTTTTTCTATTGCCCTATATAAAAGCTCGTTTATGTACTCTAAATCGCTTATAGGCTCTCTGGGGGCGTTTAGCAAGGTGTTTATGTTGATGTGTTGCCCTTCTAACTGTTCTGCCTGCTCTTTAATTAGTTTCCCTTTGGCGTAGTAGCCTTTCTGCCTGATGTCCTTTAAAATAGCTTTAACCTGTGTTTTAAACTGCTTAGCAATAGGTTTACGCGACTGCATAAGCACTTCGTAAAGTCCCTCCTCGGTTAATAGCCATGCTTCTTGGTTACCCCCTAGGGTCGTTATACTATCACGTACCTTCTCGCTACGATCAACGTTTTTTAAAAAATGGTGTATGTTATCTGTTCTGTGTCCTAGCACCTTAGCAATATCTTTAGCTAGAAATAGCGGTCTATCATTCGTGCCATATACTGCTAACGTCGTTTCTAGTACCTGTGTATCTGTTAAATGTTTAATAGCCCCTGTTTTTAAAGGCTTGTTTTCGTCTTCTATCAGCAAGGCTAGGCGGGTTGCTATGTGTTCTGGGATAGCGCCTTTTCCCATGCTGTACTTTTTAGCGGTATCTTGGGCGACGTCTAATAATGTTGCTACTTGCGCCCACGTTAAGCCGTTACGTGCCTTGTATGTTCGTAAAGCGTTTCTAAGTTCTTTTTGAGTTTGTGCCATATAAAAAGCTCCTTTGTTGTGTGACAAAGAAAGCCATTTCTGATAGAATAGATTTCAGAAAAGGTTTTCTTTTCAGGTTTGCCTCGTCCTTTGTTTTCCAGACTGTGGGACGGGCCTTTTTTTATTTTTCAGCGTCTAAAAGTTCTATACCTCGTAGCATTGCCTCAGACTTAGTAAGCCCCTTTTTAGTGGCTACTTCTTCTACCCTGCTAAACTCGCTTTCAGTAACTTTAACAGTAATACGCCTGCTTTTGGGGTTGTCGCTTTTAGGTCTACCTCGTTCAGCCATTTTTTCACCTCTTTTCTATATATCGGCTGTACCTATATTATATAACAGTACAGCCATAATTTCAACCCCTTTTTTATAAAATTTTACAAAAAAACGCCCCCTAATAATGACTGAAAACGTCCATTTTTGGCTCTCTGCGCGTGTTTTTGTGTACTCTGGTATAAATAGGCGTACCGCTCGTAAAACGCCCTACAGCGCTTATTTTGGGGGCTACAGCTACTATATTCTACTGTACTTTACTGTATTTTAACTTGATACAATAAAAACGCCCTTTTTTAAGGCGTTTACTTTTTCTTAAATAGTCTGATATAGTCTTGTTTGCTATGGATAATATCAGAAACAAACACGGCTTTTTTATCCTCTAAAATGTGATAGAAAGCTAGGTAGTCCCCTAAAACAATGCAACGGGTATTATAGGGCGGGTAAATGGTCTCCCCTACCCTTTCATCTGCGTTAAATCCTGCTTCTGGGAAAATCTCCAGACGCTCTAAACCGTAAAGGATATTATTAACGGTGTTAGCCCCTGCCTGTTCTGAAAAGTAAGTAGTTTCAATATAGTTTTTTATCGCCTTTAGTTGATCTTGTACGGTTTCAGGAATAATAAGGCTATAGTTTTTGTTGTCAGATACCAAGGTTAGCCCTCACTTCACTAGCACTATATACTCGCCCATTTTCTAAATCGTTAAAGCTCTTAGCAATTTCAGCCCGTAAGCCTGCAAGTAATTCAGCCCGTTCTTTATCGGTGTCAGTCTCAAATGGTAGGGCTTTATTTTCTACGATATTTTCTAAAAACAAATTAAAGCTAGCGGTCATGTCAAGGTTTTGTGCTGTGATAATCGCTTTAGCTTTCTCTAATAGTTCGCTGTTGGTTTTAAAATTGACTTGTGTATTTTTTTCTAAAACGTGCATAGTAGCACCTCCTTTCTGGTATTATATCACTTTAAAATATACTTGTATAGTCGCGTATAGTCACGCGCATTCTTGCATAGTTTGTATATGTGTATACTGATAAATGTATATCCAATAAAAAAGGGTAGCTGTCAGGCTACTCCTCTTTTTTTGTATCTGTCTTTTTTGCTTTCCTACGTGCTGTAGTTTTGGCTTTTTTAGCTTCAATTCGCTGTGTTGGATCTGGCGCGCCTAGTATATCAAACTTTATGTATAGCTTGCTAAATGTTTCATAGTCTGCCATCTCTAACTGTTTCTCTGTCAGCGGTACGCCTTTACTGTTGCTGTATTCCCAACTAATAACCCCTTCTATAGCGTCTAAAGCCTTCTCTAAAGCGCTTTTAATACGTCTGCCCCATGCTCTATCAGTTCCCATAACTTCGGTTATTGTTGGTATTTCTGGGGCACTTTCAAGCAACTTAGCAACGCTTATAATGTTAGATGTCCCTTTTTTGTGGTTATTGTCTATGCTGTGGTGTAGCGCTAATTTACGGGCTATAGGGTAAGCGTTAGGGTTACGCTCGCTAATAGCTAGTAGGTCTAGCGGGTACTGCATAATGTAAGACTGGTTTAAATAGTGAGCCATGCTAGTAGTAAATGTAAATGACGCTACGCCCCGTTTTATTCCCTGTGCTTCACAAATTCGCATTTTAGCATAGTCTTCCACTTTATCCCTGCTCTTTTCTTTCCACTCTAAAGAAATGCTGTAAAGTGTGTCTAATTCAGCTTTTAAACGTCTTCTTACTTGATCGCGGGTATTCTTACTATCTGGGTTAGCTACCCCTAAATACCCCATATAATCATCTATAGAGAATGTAACGGTATTTTGCAAGTTTGTTATGTCTTTGTCCCTGTAGTGGTTGTTTTTGGCCAAACCTACCGCTAAAAAGTCTAATAGCTTCACTACCCCAACTTTAAGGCTTTTCTTGTTTGAGTATTTCTCTATAAATACTTTAAAGTCCCCGTTTTCTATAGTTGCTTCATTGTCAGCAAGCGGGTTAATCCTGGTAGGCTCTGCATTACGCCCAATTATAGCAAGGGTATTAGTAGCTGTGCCGTTAAGCATAGGGGCAAAGCTAGGGGTTTCTAGTGGTTTGGTAATAACTGTTTCTGGGATATAAGCGGGTTTGTTACTGCCTTTTAGTAGTTCTTTAAAGGTGTTATTTGTCATACTCTACCCCCTCTAAAATAGGGTGTAAACTATCGTTTATATTCCTGTTTTTATCATCTTTAAATACCTTTAAATCTGCCATAATTTCAACTTTTAGGGCGTTTATTTCATCTTCTGGTATTTTGTAACTTTCCAAATTCATAGGCGGTAAAAGTTGTTCTAAAGCTCCGCGCCTATCTATAGCTTCTTTGCTGTCTCGGTAGTAAGTCATATTTATAGTTCTTACTATATGTTGGATATAATCAAACAAAGAATTTACCCGCTCTAATACGTCTTGTGAGCCCTGTTTAAATACTTTTATTTCGGGCATGTCTAGCCCTTCTGCAAGTAGTTCTATAGTAGTGTCGTATTTTAATAATTCCTGATAGCAAAATTTAAGTTCAGTATAACTATTTTGCACCATCTCTACTAAATTTTCTCCGTCTGGGGTACCCTGCAAAATCCCGCCTAACCCTAATATTTTGTCTCTTTCCTCAAGTGTAGTAAAGGGTTTTAAATAGTGGTTATAATTCTCTGCTAGAAAAGCCACCCCGCCATTTTGGTAGTTGGGGTTTTCGGCATACAAGGTATTTTCTATGCTTTTGCGATAATTAAAGCAATTCTTTAAATAGGCATCTTCCATTGTCAATAACGGTTTTTTCATATCATCTAATGTTAGATCAGGCAAAGAAAGTGTCTTTTTAATTTCTTCTAAAGCTGTTGTAGCTAAGTCTGAAAAGTCTTCTAAAAAAGCCTCTTTTTCTTCTTCTATTTCCTGCTCTGTTTTACCTTCAACATTGTTAAAAAGTCCGCTATATAATTCGCCTAAAAAAACGTCCTCTATAATTTCTGCTTTAGTTAGTTCTGCTAGTCCCTCTAGGTTTTCGTTACCTGTCGCTTCTTCCCAATGACTTTTTAAAAAATCCCGCGCCTTAGGCGCCTCTTTTTTGTAAGTCTTAAGTATTTTTTTTACTTTTTTGCTATCGTCGCTGTAAATAAACTGATCTATTATTTCTGCAAGCGTATAGTGCGGGCTGTGCTTTTTTGTGTACGATTTTAGTAGTTTAAGGGTATCTTTTTCAAACTGTTCTCTAGTTGTAATAATAGGTAATTTACTGCGATCGTAAAAACTTTCTTGTATGTTTCTAATGTTTTCCGCGATAATTGTAATAGTTTTTATTTCAGATAAGCTAGTAGAGTATACGCTGTTGGTTATTGCTACATACTTCCCTAACCAATGCTCTAAAGCAATATAGCGGTTATATATTTCTCCATTCATGCGGTTGTCATATGAAATATTGCTAACCATTGCTTCTAATTCGTTCTGGCTAAAAATTGGCTTAGGTTTTCTATTCCCTTTCATAGCCTCGGTATAGCTGTGTATGCTATTTTTTAGAATTAAGCGCCCGACTTCTTCGCCTGTCCAGCCTTTTTTATCGGTTATTTTTATTTTGCTTCTAACCATATTTAACTCCTACTCTTTAGCACGCTTTCAACCATTGCTAATTTCTCCTGCAACTCTACAGCGTCAAATGCTTTTAATAGGTTTGCTAGTATGGTGCTTTCTCTATTAGCCTGTTCTTGTGATACTTCCCCACGTTGTACGCGCTCTAGCAAGCTCCCTAGCGCTTTTAAAATGTCTTGCGCGGTCATTTGTTCGCTAAAATCTGTTACAGCGCTCGTATGCACGTATTCAGCTTTTAAAGCCTCGGTATATTTTAATTTAAAGTCTAGCAACTTCTCTAAAGGCACTTCTGCAAGGTCTGCCTGATCCAATGTATTGTCTATTCTATCTAGTATGTCTCCTAGCTTCTTAATGCGGGCTTCTTTAGTCATGTAGTACGTGTCGTATAACTCGTTTAGTTGTTCCTGCTTTAAGTCTGCTATAGCTGTCTTTAATTCTTTTTCCCACGCGCTACAAGTTGACTTACTAATGTTCAACTCTTTGGCTATGTATTCAAATGTTTTCCCCTGCGCTCGTAGGGCTATAAACTCTGTTTTAGTCTCTTGGCTCTTCAAATGTTTTTTACCTCCTGTTTTAGTCTGTTTCTACTTCCGCTAATACTAATTTCCAGAAATAGAGATATTTCAGCTAGCTAGTTATAAATGCTTTTTCCTAGCCTTTTTTCTTTGTTCCGTGTTCTATAAAGTCTTGTAAATTTGCCTCGCTTACACGCCAATACTTACCCATTTTTACGGCTTTTAAGTCTCCGTTTTTGATGTAGTTGTAAATTGTCCTGCGTGTAACCTTTAAAATGTCTTCTACTTCTTCTAGGGTGTATGTGTTTAAATTTGCCATTATTTAACTACCTTCTCTAACAATTCGTGTATCAAGTTATTTACGCTAGTTCCTTCTTCTACTGCGCGTGTTTTCAGTAAATCATATAGACTAGGTTGCATTAGCAACTGTAACCGCCTGCTTTTCTTTTCTATGTACGCGGGGTTTACTTTGTAACCCTCTGGGGCTGTCTCTTTCTTCGGTTGTTCAGCGTCTTGGGTACTGATAAATTGTAAAGCGGGGTTAGCTATGCTTGAAAAGTCTTTCTTAGCCATGTGATCATACTCCTTTAAAAAATGATGTCTGTTTCTATCTCTTCTACTAGCGCTGTATAATCTTTGCTAGCGTTGCTCTTTGGTGCGTATGTGTAAAGATTTTGCTTGACTGCCTGCGCTTCTTTAACGGCTATATTTTCGCGTATACGGGTTTTAAACACTTTTGTATCTAATTGCCCTGCTGTGTTCTCTAATAGGTCTGTAAGCTCTTTTGTGAGCGTTGAGCGTGCGTTATATCTAGTTAATACGATACCTAGCACTTTTAAAGCTGGGTTAGTGTACTTTTGCACCACTTGGATAGTGCTGTTAAGCTGTGAAATACCCTGTAAGCTGTATATGTCAGCTTGTGCGGGTATAATAGCAAAGTCGCTAGCGGTTAAAGCGTTAATAGTCAATATTCCTAACGCTGGCGGGGTGTCTATGACTATGTAATCATAATTATTAGACTTGCTAACAAACTCTAGCGCCTCTTTCAGTTTATACTCTTTTCCTGTTGATGTTAAAATACTGTCTGCCCCACTTAGTGCGGGTGTGCTTGGTATAATGTCCCCTAGCTCTGTGTGTTGTATCTCCTGCGGGGCTGTTTCTGGCCTCTGTAAAATGCCTAGCGTGTTATAGCCGTCTGTATTCCCGTTAAGTGTGTAACTAATATTCCCTTGTGCGTCCAGATCAATAAACAGCACGCTATACTTTTTAGCTTGTAAGCCATGCCCTAAAGCTAGGGCGGTTGTGCTTTTACCTACCCCGCCTTTCTGATTGATAACAGTTATAACTTTCATTGTTAACCCCTTTTATGTTGTGTATGTGTTTGTGTGTATAGTAATATCTGTATGTTTAAAATATAGCACTTGAAATAGCGTCACTACAGCCGTTTTTAGCTTGATCTAGTGCGTGGTTATAAATCATAGTTGTATTTAAGTTAGCGTGCCTAGCAAACTGTTGCACCTCTGTTATTTCACGCCCTGCAAGTAAAGCTAGCGTTATTGCTGTATGCCGTAGGCTGTGAGCTGTTAACCTCGCGCTGTCATACCCTGCGTTTCTTAGGGCGGTTTTTACCACCCCGCTAACAGTACGTGTAGTAATTCGCTTACCTTTGCTATTATTGCTAGTGCTTGTAAACAGCGGTTGCCCTTCTTCTACGTTCTCACGCGCTTTTAGGTATGATCTAATAGCTTTTTCTACTGGTGCGCTAATCTTGATATACTCGGTTTTTTCCTCGCGCCCTTTACCTTGGATATATAATACAGTGCTTTCCCCTACTGTTCTTAGGTCTTCTACGTCAGCTCTTGATACTTCTATAGTGCGTAGCCCCCCTGTAACCATTAAAGAAAGTATAGCGTAGTTTCTTAACCCTTCCTCGCTATCTGTTTGCACTCCTGCTAGCACCTCTTTAGCCTGCCTGCTTGTTAGGTAGTCTTTTTTGTGGTTTTTGTCTAACTTAGCCCCTTTAACATGTTCAGCAATGTTTGGGTATAGTCCTTCTTGTGCTGTCCATTTAAAGAATATTCTGGT
>NZ_MSJL01000057.1 GCF_001921825.1 Streptococcus acidominimus | reverse complement strand
TTGCGTGGACGACCTCCTTGACGATGTTGACGTTGGTAAGCTACATTGAGACAGGTAAGCATTTCTTGAAAGGTCTCTTTTTGAACACCTATGAGAAGTTTGAAGTTCTCTGAACTGAGTTTTTGAGCTTTTTCATACATTGTTTCCATACAAATAGTATATCACATTTGGTTACCGAACAAGTCTACTAAATAGCGTAAGCGCTAACATAGTCACCTCTTATTTGAAGCTAGTCTAAATTGAGAGAAACCACCAATAGATTTCAAAGAAGCATCTCCACTGCAGACCATACCCCCCCCCATCAAAAAATCATAATCTGACCAAACAGTGAAACTGCAGGTAGGTAGAATAGTTCCCCACTATTTCAAGAGGTCTACAAGAAAAGTAGTTACTTTTAATGATTGATCGTCATCTCGTTTATCTTTTATGATTGAATATGGACTAAAAGTTCGGAAAAAAGAAGCCCAGCTGTTGCAGTTTTAACTGGTTACCCATATCCTACCTTTAGAAAATGGCTGACCCCCCACTAGAGCTTTTCACTCGTCGTATGTCCTATTTTTGCCGTAGCTGTTGCAGGCTGTAACTGTTTTACAGATACATTATTATAGTCTTTACACTTTAAAACCATCTCTCAATGTCTTATCCTAAACTTATACTCGTCAAAAATCAAAATCTGACGTCGTTCATTCACCTTGGTGAACTTCAGTTCTACCTGCGGTTTCATTGCCTAGTCAGATTTTGATTTTTATAGAGTATTAGAATGTGTACTCATAGTTAATAGATATAGTTGTTTAGTTTATTTTTAGTACTAGGCAACGAGTCGCAGGTAGTACTGGGGTACAGCAAGACGAGTTAACGAAGTAATAAAAAATATAAACTAAATGACCATATCATCACTTTTTAAAGTGGAACAACTATAACAGTCAGGGAAAGGACTGTTAACACATTAAAGGGGACAGTCGCTTTTTTTCGTCCTCTGTATCTTAATATAAAGTATACTTCCTCACCGTCAAACAAAAAGAATGCGTTTATATTTTTTGAAACAGGATATTATTACTATATCTCATATCATTATTTTAGAAAGGGGTCTTACGTATGACCTTAAAAAAACTGTTGAAATTTGGTATTGTTGCTGGCAGTATTTGGACACTCCAGCAAGTTACGGAGCTGAAAGTACTCGCACAAGAGCTTTCCACCGAAAACCTCCCAATAAACCAAGAAACAGGTGAAACAATGCCTACTGTACCTTCTGAAAGTCCTAGTAGCTCTGATAATTCTGAAGAAATAACACCTTCTGAAGATTCTAAGATACCTGAAACAGATTCTGAAGAAGCAACTGCTTCCATAGACTCTGAAAGTCTTAGTAGACCCGATGCAAGTCCTGCTCCATCTTCCTTAAGGACCAGAGAAGCAGAAGCTCCTGCCCCAGAAGCAAACAACACAGCTAAAGAAGAGATTATAAGTATTGATCATGCTGATACGACTACTACTGGCGAACTCTTTAAGACGCAGTACGAGGGAGAATGGACAAACTATACTAGTTCCCATGTAGGAACCAATCCCGGAAGTGTATCCGTCACATTTATCGGACACAAGGCCGAGATTTACGCAGATAAAACAAGTTGGTCTGGTATAGTGGATGTTTACTTAGATAATCAAAAAGTAGACAGCTTTGATACTAGTACAACCAGTGAGGAAGGAGAAACTTCCGTACTCGTTCAGACACTTGAAAATTTGACGGAAGCAGAACATATTCTAAAGCTAGTTCCTCATGAAAATAGCTACTACTATCATTCTAATGTATTGGTTTATTACAAGCCTATCCCCTATGAACGATTGGAAGTCTCCCCAGCTGAAGTGACCTTAGAACCCATTCAAACAAAAAAAGTAGAGGTGACAGCTTATCCTGACTATGCAGATGAGATGCTCGTTTTTACCAGTAGCGATCCAGCAGTAGCAACCGTAGATGAAGAAGGTCTTATCAAAGGAATTGCACCTGGACAGGCAGAGATTCATGTTACTGGGGCAAACGTTGCCAAAGTGATTTCTGTTCGTGTCATTCCAGCAGAAAACAACCTACATGTGACCAGTGCCTCAATCGGCCAACATACCAAGCAATCAGAATATCAAACTCTTCTCTCAAAACCCTTAACCCAAGAAGAAAAACAAGTTGCTTGGCTAGGAGAAGAATTAAATAGTAAACTAATTCTTCTAAGCAAAAATGAAGACCTACAAAATGTTCGTATCACCAATACTGATTTTTCTAGTGCTACTAATGTGATTCCAGCAGATGCACTAACTACTTTCTTTATCCGTGAAACCGAGGGACACATTGGACGTGGCGGTACTTGGGGGCAAATTCCAGGGAGCAATATTCCCCGTGAGATGATCCCAGATATCTTGGATAAAGCTCAGGTAACCACTATCACTAAAGAAAGCTTGCAAGCTCTTTGGTTAAAATTGACTGTTCCCAAAGATGCCAAGGCAGGTACTTATACTGGTAAGATTCTAATCACCGCTGACAATCTGACAAAACCGATCGAAATCGATCATCAATTTGAAGTCAAAAATTTAAAGACCGATGGCGAAAATCGTTTCAGTATAGAGTTATGGCAATATCCCTTTACCGTCGCTCGCTATTACGGAATCAGCGAGGAGGAGCTTTTCGGAGACAGGCACTTAGCTATTTTACGTCAAGAACTCTCAGAATATGCTAAATTAGGTGGGGAAGCAATTACGACCACTATCTCTGAGGATCCTTGGCACTCCCAGACCTACGATCGCTATCCGAGCATGGTAAAATGGATAAAAAATACAGACAATCACTTTACCTTTGACTTTACACACTTTGACAAATATGTCTCTCTTGCAATGGAATTAGGAATTGACAAGCAGATTAAGTCGTTCTCGTTGACCCCGTGGGAAAATCAAATAGCCTATTTTGACGAAGCAAGTCAACAAGTTAAAAGTGTCAAACTGCCAACAGGGAGCGCTCAATGGAAAACAGTATGGGGTGAGTTCCTAGAAAGTTATATCCGTCATTTAGATGAAAAAGATTGGTTTGATAAAACCTATCTTTCCATGGATGAGCGACCACTAGCAGATATGGAACATGTGGTCAATCTGGTCAAACAGTATCGCAATAAAGATGGTAAAACATTGAAATTGAGTGCAGCAATGAACTACTCTGCTGAAAAAGCGGAGCTGTTGAATCATATTCATGATATTTCAATTGACCTAGCACAAATTACTGATCCAGTCGCTATTCGCCAACTTGCGGAAGCAAGACGTAAAAAGGGCTTCACAACTACCCTCTATACTTGCGTTGGGGATTACCCTAGTTCCTTTGCTCGCAGTGCACCAGTAGAGAGTGCTTGGACTTTATGGTATGCGGAATCATTAGGGATGGATGGTTTCTTACGTTGGGCTTACGATGCTTGGGTCAAAGATCCGCTAGTAAATATTGACCACTGGTGGTGGGAAAGCGGAGATCCTTTCCTCATTTACCCTGCCGATAAAGACGATACAGATAAGACACCACGGACAAGCCCCCGATTTGAGCATTTCAAAATGGCGAAAGCCCAAATTGAGAAACTCCGCTATATTAAGACGCTATCGGCAGAAGCACAACAAGAAGTTGATAATCTCCTCCTGAGCGTTGCCCGTGAATATGGTCGAACCAATGCCTATGGTGCCAAAGAATCAACGGGTCTTCAGCAAGATTTGTCAGTTGAGGCAGAAGTGAATCGCCTAAATAAGGCTGTTGAAGCCTTGGCAGAAAAATACAGCAAGCCAACTAGAAAATTCCTCGATGACTATGTTCCAGCATCAGAAACACAGCTAGAGGCAGGCTCAACACAAGACGGGGAAGAAAATGCAGTTGCTAATGCCCTTGATGGCAATGCGCGCACCCATTGGCATTCTTCTTGGGATGGTGCCCCTCAGTCTGATTTATGGCTAATAATTGATACTGGAAAAGTACGAGTTCTCAACGGTCTAGCTTACATGGCACGAGGAGACGGTGGTCACAATGGCATGGTCAAAAACTATGACATTTACGTCAGCGATGACAAACAAAACTGGACCTGGGTCAGATCAGGTCAATTTTCTGAAGATACTGGTTGGCAAGTTTCTGAATTTACTCCAATCCAAGCACGTTACGTCAAACTACAAGGTCGGACGACTGTCGGAGATGGGGGGCGTGAAAATACCTTTATGGCCGTTGGCGAAATCCGAGCAAGAGAAGCTCAAGGAACAGATGCAGTGCCTGCTCCAACCGACAAACAAGCTTTGAAAAAAGTCTTTTCAATTGATGCTGGACGTAAATACTTTAGTCCTAGCCAGTTGAAACAGATTATTGATTTGGCTAGTCAGCATGGATATACAGACCTCCACCTCTTATTAGGAAATGATGGTTTCCGCTTCTTCCTAGATGATATGTCCTTAACTGTCAATGGACAAACCTATGATAGTGAGCAGGTCAAGGCAGCCTTGACCCAGGGAAATAATAGCTATTACGCCGATCCAAATGGGAATCATCTGACCCAAGCCGAAATGGATGATATTCTTAGCTATGCAAAAGAAAAAGATCTCTCTCTCATTCCAGCCCTCAATAGCCCCGGTCATATGGATGCTATACTGGACGCTATGGAAATACTAGGAATTGAGAATCCTCATTTTAAATACAGGGGCAAAAAATCCAGTCGAACAGTTGATTTAAATAATACTCAGGCTGTTGCCTTTACGCAAGCCTTGATTGATAAATATGCTACTTACTTTGCTGGAAAAGCTCAAATTTTCAATATCGGTTTGGACGAGTATGCTAATGATGTCACAGCTAATGGCGGGTATGGTTGGAATGTACTGCAAGCGAATGGAGAATACGATAAACTCGTGACCTATGCCAATCAATTAGCCGCAATCGTTAAAAAACATGGCCTTGAACCAATGGCATTTAATGACGGCATTTATCATAATGAATACACTGATGCAGGGGAATTTGATAAAGACATTATCATCTCCTATTGGACTGGAGGTTGGAACGGCTTTGATGTCGCTTCTTCTAAATTCCTATCAGACAAAGGGCATAAGATTCTCAATACAAATGATGACTGGTACTATGTCATCGGTCGTGAACGCGACGGATCTGGTTGGTATAACCTAGATCAAGGATTGAATGGTATCAATCGAACTGCCTTTGAAAAGGTTCAAAAATCAAATGGACATCGGATTCCTATTATCGGTAGTATGGTCGCTGTCTGGGCAGACACTCCTTCCAAACCTTATCTCTACGAGTCAGTAGAACGCCTGTTACAGAGGTTTGCTACTCAAAATGCAGACTACTTCCCAGCAGATTATCGACAATTAATAGAAGAGATTAACTCTCTTCCTGACGACTTGACTATCTATACAACAGAAAGCCTCACAACTCTCAGGGAAGTCTTGGAAGGACTGGTATGGAACCTACCTCGTAATAAGCAGACACAAGTAGATAATTACTTGAGACAGCTAAGAGAAGCCCACAATGCCCTTCAACTCCTCCCAGAAACCATAGTAGAAACAATTCCGTTTGAAACGATTCGACGCATTAATCCAGAACTACCATTGGGACAAGAAAGGATTATCCAGCAAGGAGTAAATGGCAAACGAACAATCGTGACACAAATTACTCTAGTAGATGGTAAGGAAGTTCGCACCGTTCTTTCGGATACAATCACCCTCCCAATGCAAGAGCAAATCATCGAAGTTGGTAGCAAGCAGATTCACTCTATACCTAATTATGCACCAGAGATGGAAGAAAAACCTATCTTGCCAATCTCTCGGAGAGAAGAAATCACATTTGAAACACTTGCTTTTGAAATAATTGAGCGAACCAATGAGAATCTAGCACAAGGGCAACGACACCTCGTTCAAAAAGGAAGCAATGGCATAAAACGATTGGTAACCGAGATTTTGACGCTCAAGGGTAGGGAACATCGTACCATCCTATCCGAAGAAATCAGTCAGCTCGCCCAACCTGAAATTATAGAGATCGGAACCAAGATAAGCCAGCCTAAAACTCCAACTGAACCTCAGAAGGAGAGTCTACGAAACATAGCTACAAATAAAGATATGGCGAACTTTGGACAGGAAGCAAGCAACAGCCAGTTACCAGAAACCGGAAGCAAAACCTCTGGCTTACTATCCCTTATAGGACTCTTTCTAGTCTCTCTTTTAGCCCGTCTTCGTTTTACCTCTAACAAGAAAAAAGACTAATTTTATCGGTAGCTGGAACAAATCTTTCATTTTCAGAAAGTTCATAAACTCCCAATAACGGTCTATCCTAATTTGTTATCTGCCAATATGCTATTCATTTCATTAAGAGACTGGGAGGATAATAGGATATTGAAATCGCTCTTTCCCTTGAAAATATCGCTATCTCATCGCTTTCAAAAGAAAAGTAGAAATAGCATTCTGTTGAAGGTATCCTCTATAAAAAGAAGGAGGGGAGTAGAAAGAACTCAACTGGTTGAAAAATAGTTCGTCTTCCCACCCCCGCACAGTTGATTAGGTCAGATTTGGAGTGAGAAACACGAACAAATCTGCCGATCAAGCACTGCGCTGAGATGTTGACACGAACCATGAGAAGAGAGGCTGGACTCAAGTCCAGCCTCTCTTCTGTCTTTTATAGTTGTTTTACTTACTTTTCATCAAAAATCAAAATCTGACGTCGTTAACTCGCCTTGCTGAGTAAAAAGCTCCAGTGGAGGTTTTCAGCCTATTTCCTAAAGAACCATTATCAGCTAAAGCTGAAACAGTTATGTCTCTTTTTCGCACAGCTCGTAGCCCTAGTTCAATTATACAAGACGAGTTAACGAAGTAATAAAAATATAAACTAAATGGGGACTATAAAACAAGAAAGAACAGAGTTCTACCTACTTCAACAGTCTAGGAATAGACTGTTGATGATTGGAAATAAAACGAGTGAAACTCGTGTCAAGTGTGGCACCCTTTGGGACATAACTGTTTCAGCTTTAGCCAGTTCCAGATTTTGATTTTTATAGAGTATAACGATGAATCAACCCTCATTCAAATGACGATAATCAACACTTCCCACAAGGAAGCTCTTCAAAGTAGAAAAATGCAACAAATCAGGGGTTTTGATAACTTGATTTATTGCGTTTTTTAGTTTACAACATTATTCAATTTTGGTTCAAAATCAAGTTTTACTCAACTTTACTCATCTTTTATGCACTTTCTTCTTTTTTCGCGAATTGACTTGTGTAGAGGTCATAATAGAAACCCTTGTCAGCTAAGAGGCTCTGATGATTTCCTTGCTCGATAATTTGGCCATCTTTCAAGACCAAGATCTTATCAGCTTCTTGAATGGTGGATAGGCGGTGGGCAATGACAAAGCTGGTCCGCCCTTTCATCAAGTTCTTCATAGCCTTTTGAATCAGGAGCTCCAAGCGCGTATCGACAGAACTCGTCGCCTCATCCAAAATCAGGATCTTCGGATCTGCTAAAAGCGCTCGTGCAATGGTCAAGAGTTGTTTTTGACCGAGCGAGATATTGCTTGATTCCTGGTTCATCTCCATATTGTAACCACCGGGCAAGGTGCGGATAAAGTGATCGACATTGGCAGCCTTGGCAGCGGCAATGATTTCCTCATCTGTCGCCTGCAAATTCCCAAAGCGGAGATTCTCCTTGATAGTCCCCTCATAGAGCCAAGCATCCTGCAAGACCATCCCAAACTGCTGGCGGTATTCCTGCCGAGAGAGTGTGCGAATATCATGGCCATCCACCATAATCGCTCCACTTGTCACATCATAAAAGCGCATCAAGAGATTGATCAGCGTCGTCTTCCCAGCACCTGTCGGACCGACAATTGCTACCATTTCACCCGGTTCTACTTCCAGATTAAAATCCCGAATCAAAGGCTTGTTTTCCACATATTGAAAATCAACATGCTTGAAGCTGACCCGCCCGGTCAAATCATGGGCTAATTTCTCTGTTACCTCCATCTGCTCATCTGGCTCATCTAAGACTTGGAAAATCCGCTCGAGTGATGACTGGGCACTCTGCAAGGGTCCTGCCAACTGGGTCAAGGTCTGAATCGGCTGACTGACCTGCCATACATATTGGACAAAGGCCTGCATATTCCCAATAGTCAAGCGCCCTGCAATGACCTGTAAACCACCGACAACAGCGACAAGTAGGTAGGTCACATCAGACACTGCATGCAGAATGGGCATCATCAAACCAGAAATGAAACTTGCCCTGAAGCCAACATGCTGCAAGCTATCCGTGATTTTTTGGAAATCCTCTGTTGAGGTTTCCTCACGACCATAGAGTTTTAAGACATTGAAACCTGATAAATTCTCCTGAACAAAACCATTGAGCCGTCCTAAAATAGCCGCCTGCTCCTTGAAATAGGGTTGTGATTTTTTAAGGATAAATTGGGCACCAAGGTAAGTCAGGGGAATACTGATGATGACAATCAGTGCCAAGTTGAGGTTCAAAAAGAGCATCATGGCAATGACAAGGGCAATCGTAAAGATGGCATTGACTAGCTGGAGTACACTTTGCTGGAGGGCATTGGACACCGTCTCCACATCACTGGTAAAGCGTCCCAATACATCACCAAACTGTTGCTGATCAAAGTAAGAGACCGAAATGCGATTGATTTTTCGACTCAAATCATTGCGCAGATCCGCCACCGTCTGCTGCACAACATTGGTCATGAAGTAATTGGAATAATAGGCTCCGATTTCATAAAAGAGCGCTCGGATAAAATACAGAACCAATATCCAGAAAATATAGCTTACATTGATTCTTGCACCTGCCACACCTTTTGCCATCTCCATAAGATTTTTGGTCAACTCGGTAATCGCAAGCCCTAAGACAAAGGGTTCCAAGACACTCATCACGACACTAAGAATCTTAAGGAAAACGGCTGCAAAAAGAGGCAGTTTATAGACTTTCAAATAGCTCCATAAACGAGCAAAACTAGATGATTTCTTCATGTTTCCTCCTATTCTTCTGTCAATGAGTGGCTATTCAGCTGAGAATTAGCAATTTCACGGTAAATATCATTGCTCTCCATCAGCTCCTCATGTGTACCGCGACCGATGATTTCTCCCTTATCAAGAACAATAATCTGATCAGCATTCATGATGGTTCCCACACGTTGCGCCACGATGAGAACAGTCGCATTCTCCGTTACTTCTTTCAAGCGGCGACGTAAGATGGCATCTGTCTTATAGTCTAGAGCCGAAAAAGAATCGTCAAAGATATAGATATCCGGTTCTTTGACTACCGCACGGGCAATGGACAAGCGTTGCTTTTGTCCACCAGACAGATTGCTTCCCCCTTCTGCCAAGTGGGTTTCAAACTGATCTTCCTTGCTTTCGATAAACTCACGCGCCTGCGCTACATCCGCTGCCTGATGCAGTTCCTCATGGCTGGCATCTTCTTTTCCGTAGCGGAGATTTTCTGCAATCGTCCCAGTAAAGAGAAGCGCCCTCTGAGGGATAAAACCAATCTTCTGGCGGAGGGCTTTGAGATTATAGGATCGCACATCCACCCCGTCCACTAGAATCTTTCCAAGAGTAACATCATAGAAACGCGGAATCAACTGAACCAAGGAAGACTTACCAGAACCAGTCGATCCGATAAAGGCAATGGTTTCACCCGGTTTCGCCTTAAAGGAAATGTTATGCAAGACTGGACTTTCTGTTTCTCCCGGATAGGCAAAGGTCACATTATCAAACTCCAGATAACCCTTGGTTTCTGTCTCTGTAATCCCCTCTTCATTCGGATTGATCGAGATTGGCATCTCCACGACTTCCTTCAAGCGTTCGCTAGAGACTGCCGTCCGAGGATACATGGTAAAGAGATTCGATAGGAGAAGGAAAGACAAGAGGGCGTGGAAGCTGTACTCGATAAAGGCAACCAGATCCCCAATCTGCAAGTCGCCCCGACCGAGTGGCGCTAAAGCAAACCAGACAATGGCAACAATCATGGCAATGATAATCTGGACAAACAAGGGTTCTGTCAAACCGGTCAATTTAAACAAGCGATTGGAATTTTGGGCATAGAGATTATTTTGCTCCGCAAAGCGGTCTTCCTGAAATTCCTCCCGCGCAAAGGCGCGAATAACCCGCAAACCAGTCAAATTTTCCCGAGCATACTGGTTGATCTTATCCAAGGTTTTCTGTTGCTTTTCAGATAACGGACGGGTTTTCACCGCTACGTACCAGACAACCATCGCTAAAAAGGGCATGGCAAAGGCTACTATCCAAGCCATGGATGGGCTGGTCAGAAAAATCATCATGACGCTTGAAAACATCATCAAGGGCGTAATAACCCCCAATTTCAAAACCTGCTCCGCAAATTGCATCAGAACAAAAGCATCACTGGTCAGCCTTGTCACCAAGGAGGAAACTCCGATTTGTTCATATTCATGATGGGAGTACTCCTGCAACTTGGCATAAAGGTCATTTCGCATATCGCGCACCATGCTAGTCGTCAATTTACTGGCAGCGTAAGACAAAACAATTCGTCCCAAGGTTCCAAGAACAATCACAACCAGCATGATCATCGCCCAGAAATACAAGCGCTCCATATCTCGACTATTGATGCCTTCATCAATCATGCGAGCCAGAACAGTTGGCAGACCAAGATTGACAATCACGAAAAAGACTGCACCAAACAAATCTAGAACCAACCACTTGGGGTATTTTTTCAAATAAGACCAAATATAGTTCATTTCCCCTCCTTCTTACAATAAGAAAAAAGTACCCGACAGCACTTTTTCTATTTATTGATACCCAGTATAACAGAGTTTTGCGAGAAACTCAACCCTTGCGAGTTCCGAACCACGTCGTACGCTTGAAGAAAATGCATGTAACCATTTTCTAGCTACATGCATTTTTCAAAATATTTTCATGTTTTTTACAAATTATCATAAATATTCTGTCATTCACACCGTAATTATAACACAATTTTACCGCAAAAAATGTAATTTTTATGAAAATATGTTATCTGAAAACGAAACTTTCTTCATGCGCTTGGCGTGGTTCCAAACGCATAAGGGAAGCAGAAAGCAACCGAATTGAATTGGGGTACACCTTTAGGAAATCGCCTGAAAAATCAAGATACAAAGCCCTCTAAAAACTCAAAACGTCCCTCAACGTCTGTACCTATACAAGAGGCAGTACGCTACGACAAGCTCGGAAATATGATGAGTGGCAAAATATCCTTTGGATTTTTAACGAATAATTTTTCAGCTCTCTTTCACTGCTTCCCTACTCCTTCTCTTGAATTATCTCCCTAAATTCTTGGAACAAGTTTTCACTTTCTATTCGAAGAAGCATTGATTCTTCCTTGTCATAGTGTTGAATGAGTAGGGGTAATTTACCAAACCAAACGATACTATCATTTATCAGTGTAACATTAGGCAAGGAACCTGCCACCGCATGCACAGTTATTCCGGTTTCTGATAGTTGATCTACAAAGGTCTGGTTTCTATCATCCTTTGAAATATAGATCTCTAGGCTAACCTCCTTGACCAGTCCTACTAATTGTTGAAGCGTCAAATGATAAGCTGTTGAGATTGAAAGTATTAGTTTTTCTACAGATTCCAAATCTCTTAGAAATGTTTTTTCATAAGATACTGTATCAAAAATACTCTGGTCAGCTAATTGAGAACTCGTAGCATATTTCATCTTTCGATAGGCTATAGTCTTTCACTTTTTATATAATACATGTTATAATAAATCTATGGCATATGGAATTGATTTTAGAAAACGTGTGATTGCCTATAAAAATTCAGGGCATTCAAAGCAAGAAACCTGCAAAGTCTTT
>NZ_MSJL01000056.1 GCF_001921825.1 Streptococcus acidominimus | reverse complement strand
ATCCAAACGTTCTAAGGGATTGCCTTTCTCTGATAGTTTTGACAAGATTTTTTCATCGTCTGTGAATAAATGCATGACAGATCTCCTCATTACTTTTTATTCTATTATCTCATTTTGGGGAAATTTAGGAAGTTTTTAGAGGTCCCCTTAAATAATAGTCGAGTGTCAGATCATAAGTTGCTTCTTTCCATACCTTATTCCCAGCATACTCTAATAAACAATTGGCGCTCACTGTCAAGCTGATATGTAGCAAAATTAAATTCACCCGCTTCAACTTGGGATGAATAGAAATCAAGTCTGCTTTTTGAAACATAAGCTCTTTCAGCACTCCGCCTTCAAACAGACTGGACGAAAATAAGTCCATCTCTTCTGCCATCAATCTCTTTACATCTTCAACGATTTCATTTGAACAGTAGCTTTCAATAAATTTCGTAATAGGCATACTCTCATTCTCTTTTCTATGAAATGGTTTCTCTTGCATTCTATTATATCCTATGTTATAATTTTGTCAAGTTATAAATTGACAAAATTAACTAAGAAGGAGGAACTATGTTTTCACCAGTACAGCTTAAAAAATTTCGACAGCAAACTCCCATCTCCCAAACTGCCATCGCCAAGCAATTAGGAGTGACTCGTGCTGCCTATTCTGCATGGGAAACAGGTAAAACCAAACCCAATCAGAAAAACCTTGAACAGCTTTCTCAACTCTTAGGGATTCATGTAGAGGAATTTGAATCTGAACATAGCATTGTCGAAAAGTATCTCAAGCTCACCCCTCTCCATCAACAAGACCTTGAAGAATATGCGGATAGCCTATTAGAAAAGCAAAATAAGGTTATCCCACTCTTTCCTATTCAAGTTCGGACTAATATTGCCCTATCGGCAGGTCTTGGAGAAGGATTTGACGATGAGTTTGAAACAGAAACAGTCTATTCGGATAAAGAGTACAACTATGATATCGCCACCTGGATCAAGGGAGATTCCATGGAGCCCTTCTATCATAGCGGAGAGGTAGCCCTTATCCGTGAAGGAGGATTTGATTATGATGGAGCGATTTATGCGGTAGCTTGGAATGAGGAAGTATACATTAAAAAAGTCTATCTGGAGGAAGATGGCTTTCGTCTAGTCTCCATCAACAAGGCCTATCCAGACAAATTCGCCCCAGCAGAGGATGAGCCAAGGATTGTGGGGAAAATTGTGGGGAATTTTATGCCTGTTGAATTCAATTCTTAAAATTTGTAATCTCTTTTATTCCCTTAAAATCAATACAAAATAATGTCACTCTTTTTATGAAGCCTTCTATACCATTGTCTCCATAGCGAGTGTCCACATATTTTTTTAATTTTGGTCTCAATTTCTCTTTCTCTGATTCAGATAAAAACTTTCCTTGAGCATCGACCCAATCACCATTTAATATTCTCTTTAGCATCATTTATTCTCCCTCAAAGTACAATAATCTCATCCAGTTTATGTCGAACAGTATCATCTAAATGGTGAGAAATCATAATAACCATTTTATCAGCCATATCCAAAATACGCTGTTCAATTAACACAGCTGTTTCTTTATCAATTGCCGAAGTTGCTTCATCTAAAATTAAAATTGGTGTTTCTCTAAGCAAAGCTCTAGCCAAAATCAAGCGTTGACGCTCTCCTCCAGAAAGTAAGTTCCCGTCCAATCCCAAAACAGTATCTAATTTTTCTGGCAAATCCATAATTCTATCATATAGGCAAACTTGTTTTAAAGTCTCATAAATCTTATCGTCATCAATTGATAAGCCCAATGTGATGTTATCTCTGATAGATAAGTTTAAGACTTTTCCTGACTGATTAACATAAGCAATTTGATTTGCAAAAACACTATCTTTTGAATAATCAAATTTTTGGCCATTCATTGTAAACTCACCCTTAGTTAACTCAAGACGACCAGTGATAATATTGAGAATAGTGGATTTTCCGGAACCACTTGCTCCTATCAAACCATACTTTTTATTTTTACGAAATGTCCTGTTAAACTGGTTTAAAATTGTCTTATCTCCGTAAGAAAAATCAGCATTGTTTAATTCAAGACAATCAATAGTTGGGTATTCAAACTGTTCTATACTCAATTCTGTATTCAATTTATCAACTATTGAAGCCATGCCGCTCATTTGTACAATCTGTTCTAAAATCATACTGGTTGAATTCAGAAAAATGGCTAATAAAGTCGGTGTGGTCAATAATAAACCAATAGATAGTTTACCTTGACTAACAAGATAGAGCGAAAATACAAACATTAGCCCTTCAAACAGCACCTGTGTACCGTTAAAAGACAGAGTTGCACATGCCATGAAAAACTTACTAACCAAACGCTGCTTCTCCAATTTTTTTTGAGATGAATTGATCTGCTCTTGCAATAGCTTCAAACGGTCAAAGTTTTTCAACATGTCGTATGCTCCTAAGTATTCCTGAAGCACATTTGTAAAATGACCATTACGATTGGAGAACTCTTGAAAAGCCTGACCAATTTTTTTTCCGAATCGACTACCGACAACCCCTAATACCAAAAGTAAAACGATGGATAAAACACCAAGCTCAACTTTAATTAAAAATAAAGCCGTTAAAGAGATAATACTCAAAATAACGTCTTTTGACACACTCAAAAATGGTTTAAAATATGTTTGCTCCATTCTTTCCAAATCTGAAGTGTACCAAGAAATATATTCTCCATACTCAATTTGGTGAAAATTTTTATATCCCATCTCGGAAATATTTTTGCTAATCTTATTCCCTAGATAAAGCATCCAAACTTCAGTTAACTTTGCATTTTGCAAAGTTAATATAAAATTGATCACTTGAGTCAATGCTATTAATAACAATAATAACCCTGCTTCACGCCAAACTAAACGACTATTTTCTAAAAAATGATTAAAGACGATAGAACGATAATATGAACTCGCTACCACTCCCAAGCCAGACAGACCTGCTAGAATAACCGAACATAAAAATCCCTTGGCATCCAGTTTAATATATTTTTTCATCATGAATCCTTCTTTCTACGAAATATTTCCACTGATAACTGCATAAAATTGAAGGTAATTTGGAAATGATGTTTTTAAGTAGTGCTCCCATTTTTCATCACTTAACACTTGTTTAACTGGTCGATTATACCTTGACGAGTTAGAATTTTCAACGCATATTTCTTGAGCAATATAACCTATTAACAAAACCAGTCTACTAATTTCTAGTGGTTCATTTACATGTAATTTTATCAGAAACAAAGTGTACTGGCTTGAATATCTAAAATCGACGTAATTATATTCAGAATTTAATATATGATACGGTAAGTATAAATTATTTTGAGAAATAAATTTATCACCATCATTTTTTAGAGTCAATATTTTTATACTATCATCAGTATATTCTTTTCCAAATAATTTTTTATATTGAATAGAGATTTCCGTTCTAATATCATAAATTCCATCTTTATAATTACAACTTAAATTCCTCAATTTTCTATAATAGGGACCACTCGTTCGTAACTTTAACTTTGTTTTAAAAAATGATATCTCTCTCGAACAATCAGTTAAATCCAAATCTTCACTACATTTTGAAAAATCAATTTGTATATAATCTTTATTTATAGTCACATTTTTAATATCATTTTCAAAGCACATTGAAATATAATCTACATTATATAGTATATGACCAATTTCTAATAAAACTAAACTGTTTCTAATCGCAGAATAGAAGCCATTAGGCATCCGATCTGAAACTATAATCAATTGACCTGATTGAGAATTAATCTGAGTATTTTGAAAAACTAAAAATTTTCCTGTCAATGAATCTATAGTAACAAAACAATGATTTCCTATACAAAAATAAGCTTTCTGAAGATAGAATGATCTAGCAGATGGATAAGACTTATGAAACCCATAAGGTGACTCCTCCTTATGGGATACTCTATTTATTGTAAATAAATCTAATATAGCTTCTTGAAACTTTGGTAAGTAATCAATATAGTTGACAAACTCCCAACAATACTCTGAACGACTTTCTTCTTGTGCTAATTCAATACCTGTAGCAGTAAATAAATGGTCGCATATAAAGTCTTTCCTTGTTAATAGCATATTATCTCCTCCAATCAAACTATGGTAGCGGAAAATAATCTGATTTTCCAGTTAAATTTTTGACTGGGAAAAAATTAAGTTCTTTCGCTCCTACTGCAGATACTTTGACACATTTTAAACCAAATTCATTAAAAATACTTGGGGACATATCATAAAAATATATATCATCATAAATAGTAAACATTAAAGTTAAAAATTTTTCATATGAATCGCACACGCTAGAAGGGATATCAGTATACAATAAATCGTCTGCTTCTTTCAAAATTTTTCTAAATTCTTCTTTTCTCTCATATGAAGCAAAATAGTATTGTATGTATTCATTTATAGTTAACTGTGTCGATAATTTTTTATAGGTATATTTTTCAACCTCTTTAATTTTTTTAGAAACGTCAGGTATATTCCTTAAGAAGGTTAATCCTATGGTAGCTTCTTCAAATGATTTACTAATCGCTTCGTCTAAATGAATAGACGCTGAAACTCCGCTGGCAGAAAATACCTCATTTGTATCTTCTGTGCTTATCATAAGACACCAAACTACACATATGTTTGGTTCTCGGTCAAAAATTAAAAAATGAGTATCATAGTTTTGAAGATTGTAATAAAATATTTTTGATGCAATAGATGAGTTTAAATGTAAATCTTTAATCAATCTGACTTTTATATAGTCGTCGTACCAATAACTTAAAAATGTATCTCTCTCATATAGCTCAAGTAAAGCATGTAGTGTAGCTTCATTAATGCTGTTCCCTAACGCTATTCCATTAGAAGTACCTCTATTTATATCTAGTAATTTATCGTATTGTATATTATAAAAAATATATTCCATTGGTACCATCAACGTCTCTCTATTTTTTAGAGAAACCATTTCAATTCCTCTTTCAAATGAATTACTATATTCTGTACCGGTCCATTTCTTACTTATTCTATCAGTAAATATTAAATTATAATCATTATTAAAACATGGTTTTAATAACTTATTATTAAATGGATTGAATGATAGAATTCGCTCCAAATATTCAAAAAATGCAATATTTTCATAGTTTTCTTTCCCTACCAAAGATAAGCCATGTACATCAAAATATTGTTTAGACCTAGTGAAAAAAGCATTATATTTTTCATAGCAAATAAATCCGTATCCTAAATCAGATATAATTTGCTTAAGTCTTTCAATATCAAACAAAGTTTGTGAACGCTCAAAAAACGTATACTTATTTACTGGAGATATTTTATGATAGAGTATTATGTAACTACCTTGATTCTCAACTTTTGTGATATCTTTTTTATATCTATAATAAGATTTCAATTTATCAAGGTTTAGTTCATTGTTTCCAACATATTCTCTTCTATAATTGTGCTTTATCATAATATTCTTTGAATATTTGGCCATTATTTTTGCTACTTTCTACAAATTGCTCTCTATTAAATATTTTGGGAAAATAAAAATTAAGTACCTTAGCAAATACTTTCGGTGATAATCCGTTTGTTTGTTCTAATTTATAATTTATATCTTCCTTATCTATTCCGTATGATAAAAATAAATTGTGAATACATTCTTCTTTGTTTTCACCAAAAAGTACTATCTTATGTCCACTAATAAATTGATGTTCCAATCTAATCATCGGATAGTAACTTTCAAAGTCAAAATTATTTTTTGCAAGACAACTCGAAAAAAGATAGTTGCTCTTGTCCAATTTATTCAAACTACACACTGTTAATTTATTTGTATAATATCGTAAGTCAATCGTTATAATTTTATTCTCAATATCTAATTCAGATAAATCTTTTAGTTTGCTAATTAAAACTTCCAGTATGTACTCCAACATTTCATTGCTCATACTTAGATTTTCTATGTCATCTAAAAAATCTATGCTTCCTTTATAAATGATCAAATTATTATCAAGGGGAGAAATTTTTATATTATAGCCTCCTTCATAAACAATTTTAAAGAAACTATTGTACCTCTGTGAATTAAAAACTAGCTGAATAACACTATCTGTTATTATACCGGTTTTATTATTTATCAATATTTTGCTTAATTTAGTAACTTTATTATGAGCAACTAATGCCCCAATATTAACTAAATATTGAAATATAGGCAATTTAGTATCTATTTCACGACAATTTCTAACATTGTCTAAAATCTCATCAATTTCACTCCTATTAACCTGAGCTTTATTCAATTTATATATTTTTTCATCAATAAAAATGAAAATACTTTTATAACTTTCAGTAATAAATAGTGTACTATTAATCTGATAAACCAACTTAAATCAACCTCTCTATTCCAGTATTGAGATAATTTTCTAAACTTTTATTTATATCATATTTTCTATATTTATTAGAAAAATGATAATTTATCGTAAATTTATCTAACATTCTAATCTCCAACATTGGAAATTTTTCATAAATAATGTTTAAAAACCATTTGTTGGAAATTAGTAAACTATTGTATCTTAATTTTGGATTCATTAACTCATTTTTCCATGTCAATTCATGTATTTTCGAGGCAAACATATCATTTTCAATCAATTTTTCTAAATCATTCGGAGAGAAAAAGTCAAAATCACGATTATTTTCCATGATAAATTCTATATCTACTTTTAACTGATTAAAATCAATTCTATCTAAGAAACTGCAAGATTCTTCTAACTCTCTCACCCTTTCTTTCATAAGTGTAAAAATATACTCAGACTGTCGAGCATTTAATGACATAAAGAAACCCCAAAAATGAGAAAAATGAGCCAAAAATAATTCTTCATCCATAATATCAATATAACATAATTCTATAAATAGTATAATCTGTTTCCAATCTATGGTTCTAGAAAAATAATACCTTCTGAAAATTTTATCTAAAATAATATTCCATTTTCTATAAATACGGTATTCCTCCACTGTAGAAAAAATTTTTAATCTATAATCTTCTTCTATAGATGGAGCTAAATTTAAGTGATTTCTAAGACATAATACTATTTTTGTACAAAGCTTTAAATCATTAATTCCATTAATGGAAAAGTAAACACAATCTCTTGCAGTAATTTTTATATAATAATCCTCAATTCGCAAAGAGTCCATTTCTGTTTTTATTAACTTCCACAATCTAAACTTATCAATCGTTGAAATATCGACGATAACAGAGTAGTATTTAGTCATCTCACTTCCTCAATCTATAAATTTTTTCTTTGACAATTTGTAAAGAATAATATAGAAATTCATTTTCTTGACTTAAATTATACATCCTTCTATTAAATTGCATATGTAAAATTGACCTAACAATATAATCTCGATGTAATAAATTTGAATAGTCATTAAAATTATCAAAAATTTTCTTGTTTACTTTATTCTCAATTCTTTGTATTATTTCTAAACTATTAATAGACCGTTTTATTTTTCTAAAGTTTACAGAATATTTTCTAACATCATCAAACTGAATCCTATTCAAAAATTCATACACCTTTTTCCAATCCATAAAAACTGAGTAGGATGTCTCCAAGCACATCGTCATCAATTGTTCAGTATCATGTACTTCATTTTGTTTAGCGTTAACTAAATGGCTAATAGCTGCTCTACTATCTTGACAAAAAAAATCTAATACCTTGTGAAAATTGTACTGACCACCATATCTTCCTAGCTCGATACTATAAGATGAGGCAAAATAAAATGATATAATACCTTGTTTCCGTAGATTATCCAACACGCTCTCTAATTCACTAACAAATATATTATTTCTAAATCTCAATCTAATTGAGGGTAAATTAAAATCAGAGTAATAGGTGTAAAAAAATTGTTTATTAAGTTTCATAAAAAAAGTATTAATCGCATTCAATGTTTGACTAATATACATATAATCATTGCAGACCAAAGTAAGAGACTCTATTTCATCTAAGAAATTTTCTTGAAGCTCACTCTTTACTGCTTGACAAATCTCTACCGTAGAATTCTCGATTCTTTTACTTTCGATAATTTCAAAAACTGGTAGATTTGATGTATAATCAATATAATCTTCTTTCAATACGACCATGCCAGAATTTTTAAATTCTGTATACACCATCCCAAGTCCTTTTTTCGAATCTAACTTAATAGGAGTATCTTCTCCTTTTAGACATAGGCAAACTATATTAGGAATAGAGTACTGATTGATAAACCTATTTAAATATTCTTTAAATTCATCAGAATTTTTTAATTCAATTCGAGGCGCGATATTCCATGTTCTTTTGGATAATACTAAATTTTTATATATTATTCTTGGAATATATGGAAGATACCTCGCTCTATTTAAATTTAAATCTAACGGTGGGAGCATAAAGTACCTTCCAAAATTTACTAAAAAACGTCCAAGAAAATTTTCTGATTCAAATTCTAAAGAAGCCATACTTTTTAATACTGGAGTTATAATTTCACCATTAAGTGTATTTTTTAGATATAGACCGTTTGTATCTAACCCAATATTTATATTATCAATGCCAATTGTAACGTCTTTCTCGTCTTCAATAAAATCATTTTCTAGATTTATTCTTTTACTTCCCTTAATAGATCCAAATACTAAATCTGGGATATATCTGGTTCCAACATCAATTTCATAATAATCATTCTGTTCAATCACATGATTAAATTTAGAAAATTTCGAAGAATAACTTCCATCTGGAAAAGAAAACGCAATTGGTGGCAAATAAAATTTACCATCAGCCAACTTTTGATATTTAACATCAAAAGACACAGAAGGCAGGCCTCTATTATCAATTACATTATCTAATAATGAATTTATCTCATTCAAATCTAGTTCGTTAAGAATAACATCTCCACCATTAAAAATGGCAGTAGTTATCTTTTCATACCAAAAATCATCGTATATTGAAAAATCAAATATTGATTCTTTTATCTTCCCTGAAATTATTTTGACGAAATCCAAATCACTGAAAATAGATGACAAGCTTATTTCAGTATAACGCCCATATTTTTCATCAAATTTAGATTCTAAATTTAACAATATTTCATTAGCTTTCTCAAAATAATTCATTTTTCTCAATAAAGACAATAATTTATCATCCAGTTTTAACAAATCTTTTGTAGTTATATTTTTATCATCTAAGTGGTTATATTTTGTTGCAGTTAGAAACTGTTCCTTTCTAGAGACTATTTCTTGTAACAGATTATTCACTTCAATACATTTCTCTAATAAAAATTTGTAATCAACAGGACCAACTTTATTATTAATTCCCTTTAATGATTGAATTACGCTATGAACTTTACTAAAGTCGTCTTTTTGAAAAAAAACACTATAATACGATAGTCGTTCTAGATTATCATTAATAGTCTTTCCAAAATCTATTTCACTAACTAAAATTTGATTTTCCAACAAATAATTTATAATTCTTTTGCTATTTTCTCCAAATTCATGGCACACTAAATTATAAACTTCACAAATTTTACAATATTTTAGCTTTTTTAATAGAACTACCATTTTTCCAATAGTGGTTCCTTTTTTAACACTCACATTCAATATTTGATTACGTATCCTACTAAAGTATTTAAGTTTAAAGCAATTATCATCTTCTTCTAAAAGTGACGATATCATTACTTCCAGTTCTGAATGCTCTGGTTGATTTTTTTCTATTTTACTCTTAAAATAGTCTAACCATGATAATGTTAGTCGAACTTCAATAGTTTCTTCTAAAATTTCTGGTGTCGAAACTGTTCCTATTGACGAGAAAATCATTGCCCTACTACTCATTCTCAATAGATACTTAAACAAAGTATCTTTATTTTTATCGTTAAATTTCTTATCACTCACAAGACTTCTATAAAAATCTTGAGAAGCAAAAAATAAAATAAATTTTATTTTATCGTCAAGTATAAAATTGTCATAAATATCATCATTTAATAGTAATCTCTTAGCTAATGCGGGACAATAATCAGCACTTCTAATAAACATAACAAAATCCTTTTATATTTGAGATAATATTGAGCAACATTTGTTTTACTTTTCCATCTTTATTTAACAGTTAATTGGTAGTAGTTTTTCAAAAATATATTTGTACTTAATACTTAAGGTTTTAAATTTTGAAAATCGATGAACAAGAAAACACTGGTGCCGAAGAGGCCCCCATTTCATCGAGCATTGTGTCTACTGAGCTTTCTAATACTTCCAATCCTAAATCTTTAAGATTCTTTTCCACTTCCATGTTAGTGTCATATTTAATTTGTTTCTTCATAAAAATATCCTCCAAATGTTTAAACTGTTGCTCAATACCTATCTACTAATACTCGAATATATGATAAATGTATTTATCGTATATTCAAGTATATCTTGCTCAACTATATAATAATTGAGCAGATATAATATATAATTTCCACAATCTACCTCCAATAATAATAATTAGTTTTAAATACTTACAATAATGATAATTTCAAGTAAAACTATCATTGTTCTAAGATTTATAAATTTTTTTACCATAATAATTGCTCCTTCTTTATTCTTTTTGTACAATAAAGAAATAAGAAAAATAAAAATGTTGTGAAAGTGGGATTTTACGAAATATAGTCCTTTAGTTTTTAACTAGTACATGATATAATAGCTTTATGGTATACGGAATAGATTTTAGACGTCGTGTGATGAGCTATGTTAAGGCAGGCCATTCTACACAAGAAACTTGTACCTTATTTGGCATAAGTCGCAATACTCTCTATCGCTGGGAAAAACAGCTGGCCGATACGGGTTTCTTAGCGTGTCAGCCACGAGTACGCAAACCTTTTAAAATCCCATTAGATGAACTACAAGCATATATTGAAGCACATCCTGATGCTTTTTTACGTGAAATCGCAGAACATTTTGATTGTACGATTCCTTCTGTATGGGCAGCTTTGAAAAAATGTGGGATTACTAAAAAAAGACCACTACTTACCAAGAACAAGACAGTGAGCAGGGCAGTCGCTATTTGGCTGTATTAAGTTGCTTTCCAAACCTTCCCATTGTTTATATTGATGAAACTGGCATTGACCGTTACCTTTATCGTCAACAGGGTAGAGCAAAGCGTGGCGTCAAAATCTTAGACAAAATCAGTGGTAGACGTTTTGAGAGAGTTTCTGTTGTCGCTGGTCAGGTGGGGCAGTCTATAATAGCTCCGATGATTTATAAGGGAAGTATGACGACTGAGTTTTTTATGGAATGGTTTAGCACTCAGTTATTACCTAGCTTGACCGAACCTCATCTGATTATTATGGATAATGCGACTTTCCATCCCAAAGGGAGACTGGATCGCCTTTGTTTATCCCATCACCACTATTTTCTCCCATTGCCTCCTTATTCCCCAGAACTGAATCCTATTGAACGAACATGGGCTAACCTCAAGAATCGGGTGACCGAATTGATGAAGATGAAAACATCTGTGACAGATTGCTTAGCGTACTGTCTTAAAACTTAATGACTATATAACCGTAGCTACCAGTCCTTTTTGGCTAAAAATTAACGTCCCAAATAGTTCTAGAAACCCTTTTCCTTTTAAATTCCCCTTTTCAAAATCAGAATTAGGAACCATAAAAAGCGCTATTCCTTGATAGCCCTCTCTCATCTCATCACGAGACATCTTAAGTATTCCTCGAGCAGGATCGGCTACAAAAAATTGAGCATTTTTCTTGATATGATGCAATACAACAAAATGATTTTGCCCCAGATTATTTTTTATCTGAAGAATCGCAGGAAATGTTAATGCTGCTGTCAAATCTTCTTGTGCAACACGAACAGCTTTAACAGTAAAATTTAGCTTTTCAAGACCAGAAACAATCCCACTAACAGTCGTCCCATACATGTCAGTCCCGATGATTTCACGAATTTTCATGATAGATAGTTTCTTTTATAAGCTATAAGAACTGTCGAAACGACTGCGGCTGCACAATCAGATTGATCGTGTTGCATGGTGCAGGCATATTTTTTAAACATGTACAAATCCTCACTTCATCATTCTAACTGAATCAGCCATATTCTGGTTTCTTAATGCTGAATATCTTATTAATCAGCTTTTCCGACATCAAGTCCTGAAGAATCAGTAGCTCTTTCTTTGATACGAACAATACTAGGATATTTGATAGCACCATTTTTTTCTTTAGTGCGAGGGAGACTTACCCCTGAACTAAAAATCAATAGCGATAGTAATACTAGCTTAATAAATTTATCTTTATAGTTCATAGATTTACCTCTTTTCATTTTATATAATTAGAGTCTATCACATAGAAATGAAAACGTCAACATATTTTAGTCTTTTTTTACTTTTTTTTTTTATTCATATAGAACTGATACTTAACAAAAATCAAAATCTGAATTATAATAATGATATGAACTTTACACAAGACCACATCAGAGAACTTCGAACAGCCCTTAAAGACAAGTCACTCACTGCCTATCACAAACGGCTTCAAGCAG
>NZ_MSJL01000055.1 GCF_001921825.1 Streptococcus acidominimus | reverse complement strand
ATTTTACAACACAGGCTGGCATCACTCTATCCATGTCACGAGTTGGGAAATGTATCGACAATGCACCAATTGAAAGTTTCTTTGGGCATTTCAAGACAGAGTCTTATCATCTCAAGAAATACAAGACTTACGAGGAGCTAGTCGCAGATGTGGAAAGCTATATCCAGTTTTACAATACACAACGTTATCAAGCTAAATTAAACAACCTGACCCCTTGGGAATTCAGGAATCAGGTTGCTTAATATCTTTTATTATTTGACTGTCTACTTGACAGGGAGCAGTTCATCAACTTTTGAAAATCTGGATTTATGAGTTTTTTTAGTGTGAACGGGTATTTCATGGTGCTAGACAATACTTCGCAGTCTCTTTAGCCATTTCTGGTCTGATTTCAGCAATAAATCCTAATTTTTGCTAGAATAGAAGTATGAAAGCATTGATTTTTGATTTGGACGACACCTTGTATAATCAAGAAGAGCCTTTTAAGCAGGCCATTCAGGCGCATCTCCCTGTCCAGGATGAGCAAATGGAAGCCTTGTATATCGCCTTTCGCCTCCATGCTGATGAGGTCTTTGAGGCTGCAACGACAGGAGCAATGACGCTTGAAGCCAGTCATATTTACCGGATGAAACAAGCTCTAGCAGACTTCGGCTATGACCTTTCAGACGAACTGGCTCTCACCATTCAAAAAGACTATCAAGAAAATCAAGGCAGGCTCTTATTAAGTCCAGAATTTCCTACTATTTTCGACTATTGTCATGAGAACGGGATTCATCTAGGCATTATTACCAATGGACCACACCTCCATCAGCTACGCAAATTGCAATCTTTAGAGATGGCGAACTGGATTTCGGAGGACTTGACCCTTATCTCTGGTCAAGTCGGAATCGCCAAGCCTCGAAAGGCTATCTTTGACTTGATGGCAGAAAAGCTTCAGGTCTTACCCGAGGAGATATGCTATGTCGGTGATTCCTTTGAAAATGATGTCGTCGGTGCTAAAGGAGCTGGCTGGAAGGTCATCTGGCTCAATCACCGTAAGCGAAAAACTCCTAATAGTCCCTACCGAGCAGATGCGGTAGTTGAGAAGCGTGAAGACCTACTCGCGGCTATTCAGGTTTTAGGCTGAACTCAAGTCTATCAAGATGTGAAGCCGTTAAAAAGCTGTCAGAAAAATAGGAGACTGTCGCTGTGTTTGGTGAACACAAGCAAGTCTAAAGGTAGTTGTATCTGTAACCAGTTAAAACAGCAACAACTATGGCTCTTTTGGCACAGCTTTTAGCGCGAGTTCCATTGCTTTACTTTCCGATTTTTATTGGGTCTTAGTCGGGGCATTTGTGATACAGGAGATATAACACTAAAGATTTTAGGCCTCTTTCTGGGGATAGCAGCGATACGGATTGGATTCTTGGATTTCTTCTTACGAAAGATAGGTTAGCGTCTGTTTCTTTCTCTCTACTTTTTGTGATATAATAGAATGAAGAAAGAATGTGGTGAAGCATGTATATTGAAATGGTTGATGAGACAAAGCAAGTGACAGAGGAGATGCAGCAGCAGATTCGAGACCTGCTGGAGTTCGCGGCGCAAAGGATTGGCCAAGAGCAGAAGGAAATGGCTGTGACCTTTGTTGACAATGCGCGTGTGCATGAGGTGAACTTAGAATATCGGGGGATCGACCGCCCGACAGATGTGGTGAGCCTAGAGTATAAGCCAGAAACAGAGATTATCTTTGATGAGGAAATGCTACTGGACAATCCCGACTTGAGCGAGATGTTGGAGGATTTTGATGCCTATATCGGCGAATTGTACATTTCTGTCGATAAGGTGCATGAGCAGGCAGAAGAGTATGGCCATAGTTTTGAACGCGAAATGGGCTTTTTAGCTGTACACGGTTTTCTGCATATCAACGGGTATGACCATTATACTCCCGAAGAAGAAGCAGAGATGTTTGGATTACAAGAAGAAATATTGACAGCTTATGGACTTACACGAGAATAATTCACAAAAAAAATGGAAAAATAGGGATCTAGTCGCCAGTCTGGAATTTGCGGTGACAGGTCTCCTCACAGCTTTTAAGGAAGAGCGCAACATGCGTAAACATCTCGTATCTGCGATTTTGGTCGTGATAGCGGGATTTATTTTTCAGGTATCGGTGACCGAGTGGCTGTTTTTGCTCCTAAGCATTAGCCTTGTTATCGCTTTTGAAATCGTCAATTCTGCGATTGAAAATGTCGTGGATTTGGCGTCGGGCTACCATTTTTCTATGCTGGCAAAAAAATCAAAGGATATGGCAGCAGGAGCAGTATTGTTTGTATCAGGATTTGCTCTCTTGGCAGGACTGATTATTTTCGTTCCAAAAATTTGGAATTTCATTTTTTAAGAGGTATCTATGACATTTAAATCAGGCTTTGTAGCCATTTTGGGACGTCCTAATGTTGGAAAATCAACCTTTCTCAACTATGTGATGGGACAAAAAATTGCCATCATGAGTGACAAGGCGCAAACAACGCGCAATAAAATTATGGGGATTTATACGACAGAGACAGAGCAGATTGTCTTTATTGACACGCCGGGAATCCATAAGCCCAAGACAGCCTTGGGGGATTTTATGGTCGAGTCTGCTTATAGTACCTTGCGCGAGGTGGACACTGTTCTCTTTATGGTGCCTGCTGACGAGCTACGAGGCAAGGGTGACGATATGATTATCGAGCGCCTCAAGTCTGCCAAGGTACCGGTCATTCTGGTGGTCAATAAGATTGACAAGGTGCATCCAGACCAGCTCTTGGAGCAGATTGATGATTTTAGAAAACAGATGGACTTTAAGGAGATTGTCCCGATTTCTGCTACTCAAGGCAATAATGTGAATCGTCTAATGGAAATCTTGAAAGAAAACTTAGATGAAGGTTTCCAATATTTTCCAGCAGATCAGATTACCGATCACCCGGAGCGTTTCTTGGTGTCGGAAATGATTCGTGAGAAAGTTCTCCACTTGACCCGTGAAGAAATCCCACACTCGGTAGCTGTTGTCATTGATAGCATGAAGCGAGACGAGGAGACGGATAAGATTCATATTCGAGCAACCATTATGGTGGAGCGCGATAGTCAAAAGGGGATCGTCATCGGAAAAGGCGGAGCCATGCTCAAGAAGATTGGTTCAATGGCGCGCCGTGATATTGAGCTGATGCTAGGGGATAAGGTCTTTTTAGAAACCTGGGTCAAGGTCAAGAAAAATTGGCGTGACAAGAAGCTCGATCTCGCGGACTTTGGCTATAATCAGAAAGAGTATTAGTCCAATTCCTTTTGTAGAGAGTATCGTTTTTAGGGCAGGAAATGGTTGAGCAAACGGGCAGCGTAGCGTAGCCCGTTGACTTTTTATGCAGGGCGTAAGTCGGGGGAATTTTGGCAAATGAGTGGGACAATCCTTTTAGTGGAAAAAGATGATGAGCTGGCTATTTGGCTAGGTTTTGCTAGTAAGGTCTGGTCTACCGATATAGATACTTTAAGAACAAAATTTTTAAGGCACCAATACCCGCATGAGTTCCTATACTGGAGGGCAGGTAAAGCCTTAGCTTGGCTAAGCCTATCTCTCCGAAAAGAATACGTGGAGGGATGTTCCAACCTGCCGATAGCCTATTTAGAAGGTATTGGTGTGGCAGAGGAAGTTAGGCAGCAAGGAATCGCTCGAGAATTGCTGGCATTTGCTAGATCATGGGCCAAAGGACAAGGTTGTCTTCAACTGGCTTCTGACTGTGCTTTAGAGAATACCCTGAGTCAGGAATTTCATGCAAGACTTGGATTTCATGAAGTAGGTCGAAGTGTGCACTATATTTTGGATCTGGATTAGAGACCGATACCAAAATGTGATGAAGTATAAACTTGTTTATATATTCAACCCTGAAAGAAAGGAGGGAGTGTCGTTGGGCTGCATCCGAGCTAAGCGCTCGAAAAGGAGAGATTACTTGTACGTAAGCGTACTTCGGTCTTTCTTCAAATGTCAGTCGCTTTTGGCACTCTTGGTATCGTATTATGCCAGAATTACCAGAGGTCGAAACAGTCCGCAAGGGGCTGGAAAGATTAGTTGTTGGAAAAAGAATTCAGAAAGTGGAGATCGCTTATCCCCGCATGGTCTTAACAGGAGCGGATAGTCTGCGCCAAGCCTTGGTCGGGCAAGAATTTTGTGCCATCAAGCGTCGGGGAAAATATCTCCTGCTTTACCTGACAGATCTTGTCCTCATTTCCCATCTACGCATGGAGGGGAAGTACCATTATTTTCCACAACAAGTACCAGAAAATAAGCATTTCCACGCTTTTTTCACTTTTACAGACGGAGGTTGTCTGGTCTATCAAGATGTGCGAAAATTTGGAACCATGGAACTGTTAGGCAAGGAGCAGGTGGAAGGGTATTTTCTCTCGAAGAAATTAGGACCAGAGCCGACAGAAGAAGCCTTTGTCTATACCAGCTTTAGAGACCGGCTTGCCAAGTTGAAAAAGCCGATTAAGGCTGCCTTGTTGGATCAGACCTTGGTTGTAGGGCTAGGTAATATCTATGTAGACGAGGCCTTGTTTCAGGCGGGAATCCATCCTGCAAGGTCTAGCCAAAGTCTATCGGCAAAAGAGAGTAAGAACTTGCACCAAGCTATTATTGCTATTTTGCAATTAGGGATTGAAAAGGGAGGTTCCACCATTCGAACCTATAAAAATGCACTCGGTATGGATGGCAGTATGCAGGATTATTTACAGGTTTATGGAAAAGGAGGACAGGCTTGTCCGCGTTGCCAGACAGAGATTGTCAAATTTCAGCTGTCTGGTCGTGGAACCCATATCTGTCCCCAGTGTCAGGTGGCGCCATGACGCAGGTAATCGGGATAACAGGAGGCATTGCTTCAGGGAAATCAACCGTGACAGATTATTTGCGAAAACGGGGTTATTCGGTCATCGATGCTGATCAAGTCGTCCACCAGTTGCAAGAAAAGGGTGGCAAACTGTATCAGGTATTGGTGGCAGAGTTTGGCACGAGTATTTTAGCAAAAAATGGAGAACTGGATCGTAAGCAGTTAGCCCGCCTGGTCTTTGAGCAAGCAGGAGTACGCGAACGCCTCTCTCAATTACAGAATCAAGTGATTCGGCAGACTTTACTGGCGAAACGTGACCAGCTAGCCCAAGAGGAGGAGGTACTCTTTATGGATATTCCCTTGCTCTTTGAACTAGGCTATGAGGAGGAGGTGTCGGAAGTTTGGCTCCTTGTGCTTGCACCCGAGCTACAACTGGAGCGTCTAATGGAGCGAAATCAATTGGATCAGGTGGCAGCCAAGCAGCGGATAGCTGCGCAAATGCCACTTGAAGAAAAGAAAAAGCGAACTCCCTATCAGATTGAAAATAGTGGAGAAAGGCTTGCAACTTATGCACAAGTTGACCAGCTTTTACAGCGTATAGAAAGAAGATGATTGTATTTTAAATCAGGATGTATGGAAGCAAAATATAAAAATTGCTTGGGTAGGAAATTTTTTAACAGGGGCTAGTTTTTCAATGGTGATGCCCTTTATCTCTGTCTTTGTCGAGGAATTAGGGACACCGAAAGATCAGGTCGAATTTTATGCAGGCCTCGCGGTATCAACGACAGCTTTAGCGTCAGCCATTATGTCCCCGATTTGGGGAAGTCTTGCAGATCGCTATGGACGAAAACCAATGATGGTTCGAGCTAGCTCGGTCATGGTTCTTAGTATGGGAGGTCTTGCCTTTGTCCCGAGTGTCTTTTGGTTGATTCTCTTACGCATCATGACAGGAGTGTTTGCAGGCTATGTGCCGAACTCCACTGCCTTGATTGCTAGTCAGGTCCCCAAAGAAAAAACGGGTTACGCCCTTGGAACCCTGTCGACAGGTCTGGTAGCAGGAACTCTGATTGGTCCGATGCTAGGGGGCTTCTTGGCAGAAGTTGTTGGCATGCGACAGGTCTTTCTGATTGTAGGCTTCTTGCTGTTATTAGTGACGATCGTGACTTATTTTTATATCAAAGAAGATTTCACGCCGCTCAAGGCAGGGCAGGAGATGAGCTTACAGGAAGTCTTTCATCAAATCAAGGACAAGCAGCTTGTATTCAGCCTATTTGTCACCAGTATGATTATTCAAATGGCTGCCCAGTCAGTTGTACCGATTTTGACCCTCTATATTCGTCATTTGGGTCAGACAGAGAATCTCTTGTTTGTTTCAGGTGTGATTATCTCTGTATTGGGAATTTCTTCTATGGTTAGTTCGCCCCAACTGGGGAAATTAGGCGATAAGATCGGAAATCACCGGCTTCTACTTGCGGCATTGTTGTACAGTTTCGTGATGAACTGGTTCAATGCCCATGCTACAACGCCTTTGCAGTTAGGAATTTTCCGCTTTTTATACGGCTTTGGGACTGGTGCCCTCTTGCCGTCTGTCAATTCCTTGCTTGCAAAACTAACACCTAAAGAGGGGATTTCACGAATTTTTTCATTCAATCAAACCTTTATGTATATAGGCTCTGTCTTGGGACCAATGTTGGGGTCAGGAGTTGCGACCTATCTAGGCTATCGCTGGGTTTTCTATGCGACTTGTAGCTTAGTCATGGTTAATCTCATCTGGTCGCTCTTTAGCTTTAGAAACTACTTGAAAGTAAGGGAAATTTAGTGAGAGTTAAAATCAATTTACAGTGTTCAGAATGCGGAAGTAAAAATTATTTGACCAGTAAAAATAGCAAAACACATCCACAGAAGATTGAAGTCTTAAAATATTGCCCAAAAGAGAGAAAAGTAACATTGCATCTTGAAACAAAATAAATTTTATGGTATACTGTGGAGAGTTCTTAAAGAAAGAGAAAAAATATGTACAACGTCTTATTAACCATTCTTTTAATTTTATCTGCGATTATCATTATTGCAATCTTTATGCAACCAGCTAAAAATCAATCTAGCAATGTATTTGATGCAAGTTCAGGAGCCCTCTTTGAGCGAACAAAAGCACGTGGCTTTGAAGCTGTTATGCAACGTTTAACAGCTATTCTCGTCTTTTGCTGGATGTTAACTGCGCTGGCCTTGGTAATTATTTCAAGTAAGTAAAAAGACTGGGACTTGTTCTTGGTCTCTTTTTTATAGTTACTTAGTTTACTTTTAGTACAAGCTCAAACAGTCTGGGGATAGACTGTTTGAGGTGGGAAATGAAGAAAACGAAGTTTTCGTCAAACCAGTCTGGGGATAGACTGTTTGAGGTTGGAAATAAAGAAAACGACGTTTTCGTCAAACCAGTCTGGGGATAGACTGTTTGAGGTGGGAAATGAAGAAAACGACGTTTTCGTCAAACCAGTCTGGGGATAGACTGTTTGAGGTTGGAAATGAAGAAAACGACGTTTTCGTCAAACCAGTCTGGGGATAGACTGTTTGAGGTTGGAAATAAAGAAAACGAAGTTTTCGTCAAACCAGTCTGGGGATAGACTGTTTGAGGTTGGAAATAAAGAAAACGAAATTTTCGTCAAACCAGTCTGGGAGATAGACTGGTTGAGGTGGGAAATGAAGAAAACGAAGTTTTCGTCAAACCAGTCTGGGAGATAGACTGGTTGAGGTGGGAAATGAAGAAAACGAAGTTTTCGTCAAAAGTCGCAGGTAGTTGTCTAGTTGATAACTAGACAAGTGATAGATAAGAAAAGTGTAACTCAAGATACGAGAGCGTTAAGCAACTCCTATTTTTCGTTCGGTTTTTTAACGGTTTCACATCTTAATTGAACTCGAACTAAGAGCTGTGTAAAAAAGATAGATTTCCTCGTGTTCTCTGTATCTTAGGTAATTGAGTTCAGCCTAAAACCTCGGAAAAAAGAGACGCAGGTGTTCTAGCTTTAGCTAGTTACAGCTGTGGCTCCCTTTAGGGATAAACATTCCTAGAAGCTACGCTTCTTCGTTATGTTTCCTAATTTTCAGTCGGTTTTTTAACGGCTTCACATCTTAATTGAACTCGGACTAAGAGCTGTGTAAAAAAGATAGATTTCCTCGTGTTCATGGAACACTACGTCAATCTCCTATTTTTACTTTGCTCTTCGCGTCCTCTGTATCTTAGGTAATTGAGTTCAGCCTAAAACCTCGGAAAAAAGAGACGCAGGTGTTCTAGCTTTAGCTAGTTACAGCTGTGGCTCCCTTTAGGGATAAACATTCCTAGAAGCTGCGCTTCTTCGTCATGTTTCCTAATTTTCAGTCGGTTTTTTAACGGCTTCACATCTTAACTGAACACGCCCTAAACTCTGTGCGAAAAAGAGACGCAGGTGTTCTAGCTTTAGCTAGTTACAGCTGTGGCTCCCTTTAGGGATAAACATTCCTAGAAGCTACGCTTCTTCGTCATGTTTCCTAATTTTCAGTCGGTTTTTTAACGGCTTCACATCTTAACTGAACACGCCCTAAACTCTGTGCGAAAAAGAGACGCAACTGTTGCAACTTTAGTTGCTTACAGGTGTGGCTACCTTTAGGTATAAATCTTCCTAGCTCCGAAGGTATAGTATACCTTTGGAGGCGGGAAATAGAAGTTTGCGGAGCAAACTCTCTAATCTCTGCGTTAGATTTCCTAGTTTGCCGTAACTGTTGCAGGCTATGCTTGCTTTACAGGTACGGATACTCTTGAGTGCGCTTTGAGTTTTTAACGGGCTTTGTATCTTGTAATTGAACTCGGGCTACGAGCTGTGCAAAAAAGATAGTTTTTCCTAGAACTTGTAGTTCTGCGTCAAAACTCCTATTTTTGCGTTGCTCGCTTAACGCCCTCGTATCTTATTTAACCGAAAGTGAAAAATGAAAAAAGAAATTATTGATTATATTCAAACGGTTGGTCCTGTGAGTATGGATCAGCTTGCAGACCATTTTCAAGCGGCGTCTGCAAAAGAGTTTATACAGCTTGTTAAGCAGGTGTCGAATATGGAAGGACGCCGGCAAGTGTGTTTTGATGATCAGGGGAGGATTGCCCTGCCAGAAAAGAAGAAAAGCAACCGCGTGACCTTAATAGGTACGTTTCGCGCCAATAAAAATGGTTTCGGCTTTGTTACAGTAGATGAAGCAGAAGATGACTTGTTTATTGGGCGGAATGATGTCAACTATGCTATCGAGGGTGATAGGGTTGAAGTAGCGATAAAAAAAGTTGCTGATCGTTTTAAGGGGACAGTGGCGGAAGCAGAGGTTATCGGGATCTTAGAGCATAACCTCAAGACAGCTGTCGGTCAGGTCATCTTTGATGAGGAGAAAAAGGAATATGCCGGCTATATCAGATCGAAAAATCAAAAGATTAGCCAGCCGATTTATCTGAAAAAATCAGCCTTGGTTTTAGATGGAACAGAGATTGTCAAGGTTCAGATTGAGCATTATCCCAACAAAAAACGAGATTATTTTGTGGCAACAATCCAGGAGATTATTGGGCATCAGGATGACGCTGGTATCGACGTTCTCGAGGTATTAGAATCCATGGATATTCATTCGGAATTTCCAGATGAAGTCATAGCAGAGGCAGAACAAATCCCCGACCAGCTGTCAGAGAAAGACTATGAAGGGCGGCTGGACTTGCGTCAGGAGATTGTCTTTACCATTGACGGAGCAGATGCCAAGGACTTAGATGATGCGGTGCATATTAAGCAATTAAAAAATGGTAATCTAGAGCTTGGGGTTCATATCGCAGATGTTTCCTACTATGTGAGAGAAGGCTCTGCGCTTGATCAAGAAGCGCTTACCCGAGGGACATCTGTCTACGTGACAGACCGTGTGGTACCAATGTTGCCTGAACGCTTGTCAAATGGCATTTGTTCACTAAATCCCAATGTTGACCGCTTGACCCAGTCCGCGATCATGGAGATTGACCGAAAAGGACGGGTAGTCAAATACTGGATTGGACAGACCGTCATTAAGACAACTTATCGTATGACTTATGCGGATGTCAATCGGATGATTGCAGGGGATAAGAAGAAATTGGAGGAGTTTTCGACCATTGTTCCGAGTGTAGAGAAGATGGTCTTACTTCATGAAACCTTAGAGACGATGCGTCTCAAGCGCGGAGCGCTCCATTTTGACACCCATGAAGCCAAGATTATCGTCAATAAGACAGGTCTGCCAGTTGATATTCAGCTGCGTCAGCGTGGTATTGCAGAGCGTATGATTGAGTCCTTTATGCTGGTCGCAAATGAAACGGTTGCGGAGCATTTTAGCAAGCTAGATCTTCCTTTCATCTATCGGATCCACGAGGAACCAAAGGCTGATAAGCTGCAAAAATTTATCGACTATGCGAGCAGTTTCGGCCTTGGAATTGCAGGTACGGCAAGCGCTATTAAATCAGAGGCTTTGCAGGATTTGATGGCTCGTGTGGCAAATGAACCGTATGCAGATGTTCTCAATATGATGCTATTGCGTTCCATGCAACAGGCTCGCTATTCGGAGCATAATCATGGTCATTACGGCTTAGGTGCGGATTATTACACGCATTTTACCAGTCCAATTCGCCGTTATCCTGACCTCTTGGTGCACCGCTTGGTGCGGGAGTATGCTAGCTTTACTCCAGAAGTTGTTGCCCATTTTGAAGCAGCGATTCCTGGGATTGCCAAACAGACTTCCAGTCTAGAGCGCCGTGCGATTGATGCCGAGCGTGAAGTAGAGACCATGAAAAAGGCAGAATACATGCAAGAATTTGTGGGACAAGAGTTTGATGGTGTGGTGTCCAGCATTGTGAAATTTGGTCTCTTTGTCGAGTTGCCTAATACGGTGGAGGGCTTGATTCATATTCAACAATTGCCTGAATTTTACCAGTACAATGAGCGAACCTTGACCCTCAAGGGTGAAAAGTCAGGACGTGTGTTCCGAGTGGGACAAAGCATCCGGATCAAGCTAATGCGGGCAGATAAGCTGACAGGTGAGATTGATTTTGCCCATGTACCGTCTGCTGTCGATATTCTTGAAGCACCGCTCAAGGCGACCAGAAAGAGCAAAAGCCACGCCAATCGTGACCGTTCGGATCGCACGGGTCGTGGCAAGGGCAAGGGACGCAAGCAGGGAGAAACAGATTCCCGTTCTAGCAAAAAAGCGAAATCAAAAGACAAGAAAAAGAAACCATTTTATAAGGAAGTGGCAAAAACAAAACGTAAAAAAAGGAGATAGAGATGGCAAAGGGTGAGGGAAAGATTCTTGCACAAAATAAGAAAGCCCGTCATGACTATACCATTGTGGATACCATTGAAGCGGGATTGGTCTTGACAGGGACAGAGATCAAGTCTATCCGAGCAGGGCGTATCAATTTAAAGGACGGCTTTGCACAGATTCGTAAGGGTGAAGCCTGGCTCAATAATGTTCATATTGCATCTTATGATGAGGGAAATATTTGGAATCAAGATCCGACCAGAACGCGCAAGTTGCTCCTGCGCAAGAAGCAAATTGCAAATCTTGAAAATGAAGTGAAAGGAACAGGTATGACCCTAGTTCCACTCAAGGTTTATCTCAAGGACGGCTTTGCCAAGGTTTTAATCGGTCTTGCCAAAGGAAAACACGATTACGACAAACGTGAGTCAATCAAGCGCCGCGAACAAAATCGTGATATTGCCCGCACCATGAAAGCAATTAACGCGAGGTAAAACAAGATACGAGGACGTTAAGCAACGCCCAGACAAAATAGGCAATCGAAGCAGGTTGCTTTGCAACCAATGAGATTGATCTTTTTGTCAGCGCGTTGTAGTCCGAGTTCAATTACACAAGATACGAGAGCGTTTGACACGCGTTTCACTCGTTCTATTTCCAACCTTCCACAGTCTATTCCCAGACTGTGGAAGCAACGTCCAGACAAAATAGGCAATCGAAGCAGGTTGCTTTGCAACCAATGAGATTGATCTTTTTGTCAGCGCGTTGTAGCTCGAATTCAATTACAAGATACAAAGGGCGTAAAAAGCGAATGAAAAATAGGAAATACGACGAAGAAGTCTCTGCTTCTAGGAGTATTTATCTTTTTTCCGAGCTTTTAGCCCGAGTTCAATTACACAAGATACGAGGACGTTTGACACGCGTTTCACTCGTTCTATTTCCAACCTTCCACAGTCTATTCCTAGACTGTGGAAGCAACGCCCAGACAAAATAGGCGGCCGAACAGAAGCGGTTCGCTTCGTAGTGAGCCCCCCCACACAAAGGCAACTAGATTGGCGTGGTAGCGACAATCAGATGCCTACTGTGTCTTTTATCTAGGGTTGCTCAACTTTTTGGCTACGCTGTGTCAGCGCGTTGTAGTCCGAGTTCAATTACACAAGATACGAGGGCGTTTGACACGAGTTTCACTCGTTTTATCTCCAACCTTCCACAGTCTGTTCCTAGACTGTGGAAGCGAGCAACGCCAAAATAGGAGTTTTGACGCAGAACTTTTGGACGAGAGTTTGCTTCGCAAACTTCTATTTCTCGTCTCCAAAGGTATCCTATACCTTTGGAGCTAAGAAAAACTATCTTTTTTGCACAGCTCGTAGCCCGAGTTCAATTAAATAAGATACAAAGGGCGTAAAAAGTGAATGAAAACATACTAAGCTTAGTAGAGAAGAATTCTCCGACGGGAGATAACTTCTCTACTTTTTCTTTATGATAAAGTAGAAGTGTCTTGTTATGTCGTATTTCCTTTTGACGCTTGACGTCGTAGTGAAAACAGACAAGACACTTGTTTTAGGCAGAATTTTATCAAAGTATGTGGGACGCCCGACGTCGTGTATTGAAAATGAAATCACTAAAACAAATCATCATTCAAGACAAAGAGGTAATCATCATGCGAGTAGTATT
>NZ_MSJL01000054.1 GCF_001921825.1 Streptococcus acidominimus | reverse complement strand
AATACTACTCGCATGATGATTACCTCTTTGTCTTGAATGATGATTTGTTTTAGTGATTTCATTTTCAATACACGACGTCGGGCGTCCCACATACTTTGATAAAATTCTGCCTAAAACAAGTGTCTTGTCTGTTTTCACTACGACGTCAAGCGTCAAAAGGAAATACGACATAACAAGACACTTCTACTTTATCATAAAGAAAAAGTAGAGAAGTTATCTCCCGTCGGAGAATTCTTCTCTACTAAGCTTAGTATGTTTTCACAGTGTGCTTTTAACGTCCTCGTATCTTCGTTTTGCAAGGTATTCAAAAATAAAGAAACATCAGACCCATTCTGGCACAATATTTCTTCATTTCTCCTTACCTCGTTGCTTGATAATAGGGAAGCAGTAACTCAAAAGCCGCTTCCAGCTGGGATAGGACTGCTTCCATATTATCTGCCTGGGTCAAGTCAACATCCACCTTGACCAGGACTTTCCGAATCTGATGTTGTGCGAGTTGCTCCAAAAGAGCCTGACGATTTTCTTCGCTTCCTTCTATCCGTCTGCTCTCTCCATCTGCCTGCACCATGTAATAGATAGGGGCTGCCACCGCCACTTGTAAGACCTGATGTTGCTTGGTTAAGCTCCACTCATCTTTTTTGCGCTCCACAAAGCTAACCTCTAATGATACCCCATAAGACGCCTGATCCCCATACAGACGCAGAGCAAACATAGGCTCACTAGCAAGGCCCTCTCCTTGAAAATACGTCCAGAAATGAGGCCGAATATACTGGCTCTGATTCATCCACTGACTTGTACGGTGCATGTCCAACTGCGGATGAACCTCGTGAAAGGCTTGGGCCAACTGTTGAAACTCCTTACGCGCAGCCTGCGCTAGTCTTTTCAACTCACGCATGCTCTCTTGCAATTCTCCTGCCTTATCAGGCGCTAGGTATTTGTCACCTTGATAGGGGAGAAAAGCTACTAAAGCGGGAAATAGAACCATAGAAACTCCTTTTCACTTCTCTCCACCTTATCATAAAAATGCGTCCAGTAGAGTGGTCTTACCTCCGCCGTCTCCACCCCCTGTTACGATATGGCTTCCGATCACTTGAGCAAAGGTTTCGATATTCAAACTTTGAACGTAGATTTCACCATAACCTGTGAAAGTGTTGACCACGCCTTCACCTGTACCGATAGACTGCAAGAAGCCATTTTCAAGATGAATATTGTAGTTCAAATCCTTGCTCCAAGCTACTACATGGGCATTGTCAATCGTGATACTTCCACCTGTTAATTCCAATTTTTTGATCGATCCAAAGGAATTGGCAAGTAGAGTTCCTTGACCCTCTGTCGTCATAACAAAGAAGCCACCTTGACCACCAAATAGGGCGCGCCCTACGCTTTGACGCTCCATTTTATACTGGGCAGATCCGTCTAAGGCTAGAAAGGCGCCATCATTCAAGCGGTATTGCTTCGCTCCCAACTCAAGGGCAATGACTTGGCCTGGCATAGATGGCGCAAGAGCCAATTTACCGTCATCAGCACTTGATATCGCTTCAGTGATAAACATGGACTCACCCGATGTCATGGCACGTCCAATTGCTCCCATAAACTTACCGAGACCTGAACCACCACGCGCATTCAACTTGGTATTCAAGGACACACTTGGTGTGTGATAGATCATACTTCCCCGCTGAATGTAGGCAGTCTCTCCTCTCTCTAGGACAATCTCAACCAACGGAAATTGCATATTGCTATCAATAGTATAGTTCATTCGATTATCAGCCATCATCTGACCTCCTTTGTATTGATATTCTAATACAATCAGTCTACATCTTTTCCCAAAACCTGTCAAGCATCCTCTACATAGCCTTTCCGTTTTCATTTGACGGAGGGCAGCAGAGGCAGACCAAGAGCTTCTAGTGACAACAGTCATAGACATCACAAGGTCGGCAAAACGAACTCAAATAGTTGGAAATGGAAGCCCAGCCATTAAGGTACTATCAACGATAAGCAAACTTTCACAATTGGGAATGTGAAAGTTTGGAGATAGACTTGTTGCGCTTGGCTTCTCCTTTAATCGGTCGCCCCATTTTTGCCGACATTATTCGTCTACCTTACCAGCGAGTTGATAGACAACAATATACATCAGCATATCTGTCATGTCGCCCAAAGTATCAAATAATTCAAAACGACCTTTTACAATCGCAAGAATTACACTCGCTACTTTTAAGACAATCAAGATAACAGCTAATTTTTGTAACAGTTTCATCTTGTGTCGCACAAGACGCTATGCTATAATGGAGATACACGAAACCGTTAGGGGCTTTTCGCCCCTTGGCTTCGTTTGCTTTAGAATAGTTCTCGTATGAACCCGATAATTTCAATGATTACTCCGATAATCACAAACTTATCTGTCAGCGAGAGCTTTTCTTTTTGCCTTCGTTTTCGCATAGCGTCTTTTCCTTTCTGTTTTAATATTGACTGAAAAAGAAGACGTGTATTATAATATTTAAGTACTATTTTTCAGTACTTGGCTCTGCACAACACAAAATTTATAGGCAGAAAGTTGCGCAGAGTGCTTTTTTATCCCTTGAGTTCCTGATAGACCTTTTCAAGACCTAAAGCAATAATGTCTGTCTTACTTTTTCCAGTCAATCTGACACACTCTTCAAGCATTTCAAATTGTTCGTCAGTAACACGAAAACCTATATTTTTGACCCGTGGTTTATCAGACTTCAAAGGTCGTCCCATTTTTGCCGACATTACTACTTAGTAAAATACCAAAGAGCAAGACCTAGAATAATAGTCCAGGCAATGCCAGAAAGAAGCATCTCTTTACGATTATTCTTTCTCACTGTTATCTCTGCATGCTTAAACTTCTTATGGTAAAGTATTTTGTTATCCATTGCCTTCTACCCTCACTTATGCTAGAATATAACTAAACAATGGTTAGGGGATTTCTCCCCCTCCCACTAGAATTTGATGGCTGTCGAACCGATAACGAAGTAAATTGTAAGGATCACTTCTTTCGGTTTCGGTAGCCATTTTCTTCTGCGCTTAGCCATATTTGGTAAGTCCTTTCTACTAGATTTGTTAGGTTATCTCAACCTTACAAGACTAGTATATATTTTTATAACACATTTGTAGAAAAGTTTCGCGTCACATTTTTCATAGATTCTGAAAATAAACAGAGCTGCACCAATCAAAAAACCTACTAACCAAAAACCTTCTGCAAGACTTCTCCAATCGTGGTCACTCCAACCACAATAATACCTTTGGGAATTTCTAAACCGATTAGGGAATTTTTAGGGGCATAGATTTTCGTGAAGCCCAGCTTGGCAGCTTCGTTTATCCGTTGCTCTATCCGATTGACACGGCGAATTTCACCCGTCAAGCCGATTTCTCCAATAAAACACTCTTGAGGGTTGCTCGGTTTATCCTTGTAGCTAGAAGCAATTGCAACCGCAACTGCCAAGTCAATAGCTGGTTCATCTAGCTTCACACCACCTGCCGACTTAAGGTAGGCATCCTGATTTTGAAGAAGTAAACCTGCTCGTTTTTCTAAAACTGCCATGATCAGACTGGCACGATTAAAATCAAGTCCCGTTGTGGTTCGCTTAGCATTGCCAAACATGGTCGGTGTTACCAAAGCCTGAACTTCAGCCAAAATCGGACGCGTGCCCTCCATGGTCACTACAATCGCAGATCCCGTCGCTCCATCCAATCGCTCTTCTAAGAAAACCTGACTAGGATTGAGGACTTCCACCAGTCCAGCTGACTGCATCTCGAAAATCCCAATTTCATTGGTTGATCCAAAACGGTTTTTCACTGCCCGTAAGATGCGGAAGGTGTGCTGGCGCTCCCCCTCAAAATACAGCACAGTATCCACCATGTGTTCCAACATACGAGGCCCAGCAAGCGTTCCTTCCTTGGTCACATGTCCCACGATAAAGGTCGCAATATTGTTGGTCTTGGCAATCTGCATCAACTCGGCTGTCACTTCTCGAACCTGACTGACCGATCCTTGAACACTTGAAATCTCAGGACTCATAATGGTCTGGATAGAGTCGATAATGAGAAAATCAGGCTGAAGCTTCTCCACCTCTGCCCGAATACTCTGCATATTGGTCTCGGCATAGAGGTAAAACTCATTGTCAATATCGCCGAGACGCTCACTACGCAGCTTGATTTGTTCCGCCGACTCCTCTCCACTAACATACAGAACAAGACCCCGACTAGCCAATTGGGTCGAGACTTGGAGCAATAGGGTCGACTTCCCAATCCCTGGATCTCCTCCAATCAGGACGAGGCTTCCTGGCACCACGCCACCACCGAGAACGCGGTTAAACTCTGCCATATCTGTCTCGGTTCGAGCAACATGGCTCGAGGTTACTTGATTCAGTTTAACGGGTTTGGCCCTCTCTCCCGTCAAGGACACCCGCGCATTTTTGACTTCTGCGACTTCAATTTCCTCCACAAAAGAAGACCATGCCCCACAGTTCGGACAGCGTCCGAGGTATTTAGGGGAATGGTAGTCGCAATTTTGACAGACAAAGGTCGCTTTTTTCTTTGCCATACTTAATTCCCCGTTGAACCGAAGCCACCTGTGCGCTCACCCCTTGCTTCATCCCCATCTGCCAATAAAAAAGGGGCAAAGACCGCTTGGACGATCCGCTCTCCAACTTCGAGCACGACTGTCTCTTCAGTTATGTTGTGCATTTGAGCAAAGATATGCCCTTCATTGGCAGGATTACCGTAGTAATCGCCATCAATCACACCAACCGAGTTGATCAAGACCAAGCCTTTCTTACGAGGATTGGACGAGCGATCGTAGAGATAGAGAACCTCACCTGCCTGCATATATGCCTTAACGCCTGTTGGTACTAACTTAATCTCTCCGGGAGCAAGCTCCATACGCTCTGCTACTTTCAAATCATATCCTGCCGCGTGCGCTGTTTCACGCTTGGGCAATAAGCCCTCATCCGTAAAATGCGATACTAATTCAAATCCACGTTGTCTCATATCCGTCTCCTAACATTTCAAATAGTCTACTGTCACCTACCATTATACTATATATTCGTAAAAAATGACGAAAGAGAGGCAGAGGATAGTAACCGCATGAGACGGTAATACTCGTCAAAAATCAAAATCTGACGTCCTTAACTCGCCTTGCTGAGTAAAAAGCTCCAGTGGAGGTTTTTAGCCTGTTCCCTTAAAACAAGAAAGAACAGAGTTCTATTTGCTTCACCAGCCTAGGAATAGACTGGGAGGAGGTTGGAAATAAAACGAGTGAAACTCGTGTCAAGTGTGGCTCCCTTTGGGACATAACTGTTTCAGCTTTAGCCAGTTCCAGATTTTGATTTTTATAGAGTATCAGTTTTGGCAAAGCAGACACTCTCTTTGTAGACCTACCATACAGCAAACAGCTATTTCGTCCACAACATCTTTTGTTGGCTGTAAAAAACGGAAGCAACCTCACATGCACATCGCAATGTTTCTTACTCCTGTCAATGAGAATGGCTCATGCAAATTTTTCACAAGTATGATAGAATAGAACTACTGATTATTCCCAAAGAGAGGAAGCAAGATGAACAAACAAAAAATTGCCGTACTAGGTCCTGGTTCATGGGGGACTGCCTTGTCGCAGGTCCTCAATGATAATGGTCATGAAGTGCGTATCTGGGGAAATGTCCCAGAGCAAATCGATGAAATCAATCAATTCCACACCAACAAGCGCTATTTCAAGGATATCGTCCTCGATCCAGCCATTAAGGCCTATAAAGAATTGAGTCAAGCTCTTGATGGTGTTGATGCGGTACTGTTCGTTGTCCCAACCAAGGTCATGCGCTTGGTCGCAAAGCAAGTCGCTGAAACGCTGGATCACAAGGTAGTGGTCATGCACGCTTCTAAAGGGCTAGAGCCAGAAAGCCACAAGCGGCTGTCTACTGTTTTGGAGGAAGAAATTCCTGCCGCTACTCGAAGCGAGATTGTCGTAGTATCAGGACCCAGTCATGCAGAAGAAACAATCATTCGTGATTTGACCCTCATCTCTGCTGCTTCTAATAATTTAGAAACAGCCCAGTATGTACAAAATCTCTTTAGCAACCACTACTTCCGCCTCTATACCAACAATGATGTTATCGGTGTTGAAACAGCCGGTGCTTTGAAAAACATTATCGCAGTCGGAGCAGGAGCTCTTCACGGGCTCGGGTACGGCGATAATGCCAAGGCTGCTATTATTGCCCGTGGATTGACTGAAATTACCCGACTAGGGGTTGAAATGGGAGCAAATCCCTTGACTTACAGCGGTCTATCTGGAGTCGGTGACCTAATCGTCACAGGAACATCTGTTCACTCCCGCAATTGGCGGGCAGGTGATCAGCTCGGGCGCGGTGAAAAATTGGAAGATATTGAGCGCAACATGGGCATGGTCATTGAGGGGATTTCAACAACCAAGGTCGCCTATGAACTCGCCCAAGAACTCGGGGTCTATATGCCTATTACCCAAGCTATTTACAGCGTTATCTACCAAGGAGCTAGTATTGATGAGGCCATCAAAACAATCATGTCTAGCGAATTTCGTCAGGAAAATGAATGGTCATAAAGGAGAAAAATATGGCAAAGAAAGTTAGAAAAGCCGTGATTCCAGCAGCTGGCTTAGGAACTCGTTTCCTTCCTGCTACCAAGGCCCTAGCCAAAGAAATGTTACCAATTGTGGATAAACCAACCATCCAATTCATCGTGGAAGAAGCACTCGCTTCAGGAATTGAAGATATTTTGGTGGTTACTGGCAAATCAAAACGCTCAATCGAAGATCATTTTGATTCTAATTTTGAATTAGAATACAATCTCAAAGAAAAAGGTAAAAATGATCTGTTAAAATTGGTTGATGAAACAACGGGTATCCGCCTCCACTTCATCCGCCAGAGCCATCCTCGGGGCTTAGGTGATGCTGTCCTACAAGCCAAAGCCTTTGTTGGAAACGAACCCTTTGTTGTTATGCTCGGGGATGACTTAATGGACATCACCAATAAAAAAGCCACTCCACTCACCAAGCAATTGATGAACGATTATGACAAGACACACGCTTCTACCATTGCGGTTATGCCGGTTCCTCATGAAGAGGTCTCTGCGTACGGCGTCATTGCACCGCAAGGCGAGGGGGTCAATGGTCTATATAGTGTGGATACATTTGTAGAAAAGCCTGCACCTGAAGATGCGCCATCTGACCTTGCTATTATCGGGCGCTACCTCCTCACTCCTGAAATCTTTGATATTCTAGAAAAACAGAAACCAGGAGCAGGAAACGAAATCCAATTGACAGATGCCATTGATACACTCAATAAAACCCAGCGTGTCTTTGCCCGCGAGTTCAAAGGTAACCGCTACGATGTCGGAGACAAATTCGGCTTCATGAAAACGTCAATCGACTATGCCTTGCAACATCCGCAGGTCAAGGATGATTTGAAAAAATACCTCATCGAACTGGGGAAAAAATTAGAAGTTAAAAAATAAAGAAAACACGAATCTTTCTACAGCCACATCACAGCTGCAAAAAGATTCGTGTTTTTCTATTATTACTATCATTTCTCCAATTATAAAATGGTTGATATAGCCGTTTAGTTTATTTTTAGTACTAGGCAACGAGTCGCAGGTAGTACTGGGGTACAGCAAGACGAATTAACGAAGTAATAAAAATAGAAACTAAATGACTATAATACTCTATAAAAACTCAAAACGTATCCAAAGGGCATCCGTATCTGTAACGGCTATGGCAAACTAGGAAATCTGACACAGACACTAGGGAGAGTTCGCTCCGCAAACTTCTATTTCCCGCCCCTAAAGTTATACTATACCTAACGAAACAGTTATAATCCAATACTTCCCCACACCAAGCCCAGTGCCAGCACCACGTAGAGGAGTAGCGCAAGACGCTTCTTTCGGTTGGTAAATAGGTCTTGCTCTTGGGGGTTTGGTAAAAAAACGGTCGCCAAAGCTCCGCCAACCACTCCACCAATGTGACCTGCTAGACTGATTTCAGGATTAAAGAAGCCTAAAACAAGATTGATCAGAAGTAAGGCGATATAGCGTTGACCCAGAAGTTGCAAAGAGGGATTGCGACTACTATACCTTAGGACGACCATGGCTCCAAAAAGTCCAAACAAGGAGGTGGAAGCCCCTGCTGCTACTGCGTCAGGGGTCAAAAAGAGGATAAAAATATTGCCCATCATTCCTGACAAGAAATACAGAAGAAGAAAGCGTCGCGATCCAAAGAGCTCTTCCAATTGATAACCAAAAACATAGAGGGTCATACTATTGAAGAAAAAATGCTCCCATCCGATATGGATAAAAATTGGTGAAACCAAGCGCCACAACTGGCTCGGATCCAGTTTTACAATACGACCATACAGCCCACCAAAGTCATAGATAGTCTGCGCAGTCGTTGCTTCCCCAAACCGCAGAACCTGCATGGTGCCAAAAAGGAGCATTGTCACCAATAACAGGGCATTCGTTGCGGGATAGCGCTTATTTATCATTTCTTTCATAGCATAAAACCTCTCTTACTGCTTGGTCAAACTCTTCTTCGATAAAATCACATCTTTGGAAATCATAGATCGTGCTAACGGTCATGCCTTGATAGTCTTTCAGATAGCGGTCATAAAAGCCGCCGCCATATCCAACTCGATAGCCCGCCTCATTCCAAGCAAGCCCTGGTACATGGATCAAATCAATCTCTGATGGATCCACCGCCTCATCAGATCTGGGTTCCCAGACACCATAGGAACTTAGCTTCAGGTCATGGGGATCATAAGGGACAAAAACCATGCGTCCTTTACCATAAGTTTTAGGTGCAAGAACCACTTTCCCGTCGCGCAGGGCTTGTTCAATCAAGCATCTTGTATCCAGCTCATGTGACATGGATAAAAATGTCGCTATCGTCCTTGCTTCTTGATAAGCCACTTGTTGACAGATACTTCGACATGCCCAGTCACTCCACGCCTGTCGCTCTTGCGGAGACAGGGCTTTTAAACGAACTATCATATTTTGGCGAACCCTTGATTTTTCCATCCATTAAATTCCTTCCTTGGCTATTAAGATAAAAACCAACCCAAGATCAGTATGACGGATTGGCTCTTTTATAGTCATTTAGTTTATATTTTTATTACTTCGTTAACTCGTCTTGCTGTACTCCAGTACTACCTGCGACTCGTTGCCTAGTACTAAAAATAAACTAAACGGCTATATCATTAGGCTTCTGCCTTATAGCATAAAAACGCTGTCAGCTGTTCAACCGCAAAGGGGATTGCTTCTTCTTTCGGATTTAAGCGGGGATTGTGCAAGGGATAGGGGGTATCCACACCGAGCCAGAACATGACACCCGGCACCTTGTTCAACAGATAGCCAAAATCTTCTCCCGTCATAGCAGGCGGACAATCGATTACCTCTACCTCTGGGATTGCCTCAAAATAGGTCATCAATTCATCTGCCAAGTGGGGATTGTTTTCCACAGGTAGATAACCACCTTGGTTCAATTCAATCTCTACTTCAAGACCAAAGGAGGTCGCAATTCCTTGTGCCACTTCGCGCACCCGTTTTTGGACTAGGAGGCTCATTTCTTGGGTCAAGGAACGAATAGTCCCGTGCAAGAAAGCTGTCTCTGCAATAACATTATTGGTTGTTCCTGCATGCATGGAGCCAAAGGTTACCACTGCCCCCTCAATCGGATCGACATTGCGGCTGACAACAGACTGTACTTGTGTAACAAAATAACTCGCCGCCACCAAGGCATCATTTGCCGTATGCGGAAAAGCTGCATGCCCACCACGTCCGATAAAGCGAATAATCACCTCACAGGTGCCTGCAAACAAGGTTGCACGGTTGGTTGCAATCTGTCCTACTTTCAAATCAGGTCTCACATGTAAACCGTACCACTCATCTGGTAGCCAGTCACCAAAGGCGCCCGCTTCATACATCAGCATTCCACCCGCCAGATTTTCCTCCGCAGGCTGGAATAAAAAGAGCAGGTTGTGGCGGGGCTGTTTGGCAATCATCTGCTCCAACACTCCAAGTGCAATCGTCATGTGAACATCATGACCACAAGCATGCATCCTGCCTTCATGGATTGAGGCAAATTCAAGCCCCGTTTCTTCGATAATTGGCAGACCGTCAATATCGGTTCGCCAGCCAATTGTTTTTCGTCCTTCTGTCCCCGTCAAATAAACAAGAATACCCGTCTCCCATGTTCGCACTTGAGCAAAAGAACAATCGCTTAAGAGGCTATCAAGGGTTTCCATGAGAAAGGCGTGCGTTTTGAACTCTTCCATGCCTACTTCAGGAATTTGATGCAGGGCACGTCGTATCGCAATTAAATCAAGCATAATACCTCCTAGAGGGTTCGAAGAGCATCTTCCAATGCTGTTTTTTGTTGGGTTTGGGCATCAATTTCCTTAATCACGCGCGCAGGAACACCTGCAACAACCACATTCTCAGGGACATCTTGAGTGACAATTGCACCGGCAGCTACCACTGACCCACTACCAACCTGTACTCCTTCGATCACAACGGCATTCGCACCGATCAAAACATTATCACCCACACGCACAGGATCTGCGCTGGCAGGTTCAATCACACCGGCTAATACTGCTCCAGCCCCAATGTGGCTATTTTTCCCAACAGTTGCACGACCGCCCAGAATGGCACCCATATCAATCATGGTGCCCTCGCCAATTTCTGCACCGATATTGATCACAGCTCCCATCATAATAACAGCATTATCTCCAATGGAGACTTGATCGCGGATAATAGCACCCGGCTCAATACGGGCATTAAGCCCTCGCTTATCTAGCAATGGCACTGCCGAATTCCGCGCATCTTGCTCCACTACATAGTCTTTGTTTTCGGTCAAATTAGCAAGAAGCGGTGCCACATCTTTCCAATCACCGAACAAGACATTCCCCAGTTGCACGATATTTTCGGGGACTGCAGCTGCTAATTCTCCCTCAAAAGTCACTTTGACAGTTGTCTTTTTCTCTGCTTGGGCAATAAATTGAATAATTTCTTGGGCGTTCATTTTTGTCGCTGTCATAGTATCTCCAATCTCACATCATGATTCGCTTCCTATTATATCAAATTTTCAGAATATTTGGGAACAATCTCTCTTTTTTAGCCTCCTTTTTCCGTTTACTATTATCCTCATCAAAGAACAGCTTCTTTACTCCTTACTTAATCAATACTTCTTTTTACAGAGTATAGTCATTTAGTTTATATTTTTCTTTATTTCTCACCGAATTTGGCAAAAATTCAAAAAAAGAAGACTGAAAAAACGGTCTTTCTTTCCTTTTCTTCACTCTTCTTTTTTTGTAGTAAGATTATTGCAACATAGACAGAGCTTGTTTTCTCGCTCCTGTCATTGCTTCTTTTAATTGGTCACGAGTTGTTTTCAAGGCTGAAATGATACTGTCACGACCTTCTTCCGGAATTGGAGTACTATCATCACCATGACTTGCAAATTCCGTAGCGATACTTTCTTGCTGTTGGTCCATTAGTTTCGTCAATTGTTCACGAAATGGCGTCAGTACTTTCTTAGCACCTTCTGGCAGTTGAGAAATCAATTCATCAAAATCTGCTACATAGGCATCTGATAATGATTGAAAGCCTGCCTTCACATCACCGAGGGTTTGAATTGCCCCAATTTTATAAAAATGTCAAGGTTTATCCTTGGTTTTCTTCTTAATTGGTAACAATTTCGGAACTTTTTTGATCAGGGTTGGAACATCCAATTTTTTAGCCCTTACTCGCTGGTTCATCATCTGACTTGCACCCAGTCCTGCCTCTGTCAAATAGTACAATTTGACAAAACTTCCCTTTGGAATACCTGACTTTAAGACATTAGGCTTGGGCTGCATATCAAGGACAATCTCGGTTTGCCGATTGGCATACCTAGCTTGCGCTTGCGTGGTAATGAGGATTGGCTTCACACCTAGTTCTCGCAAATGCTCTTGAGCTTCTTCTAAAGGAAGTCCGATTAGATTAGGCAAAGAAACGGTCTGGTCGCTCGCCTCAATCACATCCTGACTGACATAGTAAAGTTTGACCAAGGTTCCAGGCTCCACATTGCCAGACTTGGGAACCATGGCGACCACCTCGCCAGCTCCCCTCTTAACATAGCGCTGATGAGGTTTAGCAAGAATAACACTAACCACAAAGCCTAATTCTTGCAGATGATGTTCCGCCTCCCTGATGTTCATGTCCACCATATTAGGCAGGCGTACCAAGCGATTTTTCTTCTGGTAATTCTGCTCCAGAACCTTGTCCACCAATGGGACAACAGCATGAACTGCCTCCCCGATCACTCGTGTCGTATCTGGAATGATATCAAAAATCTTCGCCACATCTCCAATCAGCTTTCCCTTACTTGATACTTTCTTTTTCCCCATTTGCTACCTCTTTTTCTACTCTATAAAATGAAGTTCCGCCTATCTTTCATCTACTCTAAAGCCCATTTTACTCATTTTAATGTTCCTAATCACTCCCCGCTACTTACTTGGAAAACTTCTTTGCTCAATTCAACCAAGTCTGTCCTCAAACTCTTTTCAGTGTCTTAGCATATTTGCACCCAGCCTTACGAACCAATTAAGTACCTCCGTTAGCTCCACCATGCTCAATCAGGGCTTCAACTTCGGTTTTCCTCTTGCTATCTCTTTCTCTATTATAGGGTTTTCAACCTAAACTTTCAAGGAGTAAAGACTGGCTCAAGTCTGGGCTTCTAAAACATGCAACCAAAATAAGATGACAAAGTGGTTGAGGGCTCTAACTAGGTTGATCTCTCATGATTCACAGTATCCAACATCAGCTTCCTCTCAAAAAAATTATCCGCTGGAAATTCCAAGCGGATAATCATCAATACTTCTCTTTGCAACCTATTGGGGTATCGTTGTTGAAATTATAGTATGGATAGTAAGAGGAGTAACTGTTACTACCTAAAGGAGTAGGCTGTGAGTTTTTATAGTCATTTATACTGTTTAAAAATTAAAAGCACTTGAAATCCACTCTCTATGACAAATCGATTTGACCTTTTCTTTCGTCAATGAGTGAATCGTGTCCTGAAGTCTATCCATGACCTCCCTTAAGGAATGGAAAAA
>NZ_MSJL01000053.1 GCF_001921825.1 Streptococcus acidominimus | reverse complement strand
GAAGTTTTCGTCAAAACAGTCTGGGGAGAGACTGTTTGAGGTTGGAAATAAAGAAAAGGAAGTTTTCGTCAAAACAGTCTGGGGAGAGACTGTTTGAGGTTGGAAATAAAGAAAAGGAAGTTTTCGTTAAAAGTCGCAGGTAGTTGTCTAGTTGATAACTAGACAAGTGACAGATAAGAAAAGTGTAACTTTTCTCAATGGTACAACTTAAGATACGAGGACGTCAAAAAAGCGACCGAAAATTAGGAAACATGACGAAGAGATTAGAGAGAGTTTGCTTCGCAAACTTCTATTTCTCGCCTCCAAAGGTATCCCATACCTTTGGAGCTAGGAATGTTTATCCCTAAAGGGAGCCACACCTGTAAGCAACTAAAGTTGCAACAGTTGCGTCTCTTTTTTCCGAGCTTTTAGTCCGAGTTCAATTTCAAGATACAAAGCCCGTTAAAAACTCAAAGCGCACTTCTTCATGTAATAACAGTCACTTCCCTGACTGTTATTACCATATCTGTAAAGCAGGCATAGCCTGCAACAGCTACGGCAAACTAGGAAATCTGACGAGTGAAAAGCTCCAGTGGAGGTTTTCAGCCTATTTCCTAAAGAACCATCATTAGCTAAAGCTGAAAAAGTCATGTCTCTTTTTCGAACAGAGTTTAGGGCGTGTTCAGTTAAGATGTGAAGCCGTTAAAAAACCGACTGAAAATTAGGAAACATGACGTAGAAGCGTAGCTTCTAGGAATGTTTATCTATTTTCCGAGGTTTTAGGCTGAACTCAATTCCCCAAGATACGAGAGCGTTTGACACGAGTTTCACTCGTTTTATCTCCAACCTTCCACAGTCTATGCCCAGACTGTGGAAGCGAGCAAAGCAAAAATAGGAGTTTTGACGAGTGAAAAGCTCCAGTGGAGGTTTTCAGCCTATTTCCTAAAGAACCATCATCAGCTAAAACTGAAACAGTTATCGCTCTCTTTTGCACAGCTCGTAGCCCGAGTTCAATTATACAAGACGAGTTAACCAAGTAATAAAAATCTAAACTAAATGACTATATCAGAGTATTGCTCTATTCTTGATATAGAAGAACAATCAGGAGTTTAGGAGGGGCAGGGACTCTAGTGCTTAGTTGGTTTTTCTTTAAAAAAGAAGAAATGTCATCGAAAAATAGTAAAAAGATTTTGAAAGTACTTGAATTTTCAGAATCTTTTTATTATTATATATAATAAGATTCAGATGGAAAGCTGTATCATTTTATTTTTTAAGGAGAAACCTATGAAAAAAGAGCATTTTTCTTTACGGAAGTATAAGCTAGGTCTTGTTTCTGTGATGCTTGGGATCGCCATGTTTTCAGTAACTGGTCCTGTTTTGGCAGAAGAAAGGCAGGTTTCCTCTCAAGGAGGAGTAGCAGAAAGTGGTTTAGTCATTGAAAATCACGATGAGGAGGGGCAGGATGCTTCTACAATAGTGGAAGATTTAGCGCCTCAGACTGATAAGGAAATTCCAGAGAAAGCCATTGCTGGGAATGTAGTGTCCACCCCGGTTACTCCAGCAGCGCCAGAGGAAACAGTGTCAGCACCAGTAGCTCCAACTGAGGCAGAAGAAGCTGTATCAGCGCCAATAGCTCCAACTGTGGTAGAAGAAGCTGTATCAGCCTCATCAACTCCAACAGCGGCAGGGGAAACTGTATCAGCACCATCGACTACAATAATATCAGAACACCCCACCCTATCTATACCAACAGAATCAAAAGAATCGCTTCCAGCTCCAGCTGGTGTAGAAAAACAAGCCCAAGCTGCTGAACCCTTGAGCGATAGTAGTAATCAAATCATTCATGTTCCAGCTGTCTGGAAAGATGGCTACAAGGGGCAGGGAATGGTTGTTGCGGTCATTGACTCTGGACTAGATGTTGAACATGATGTCTTACAGCTAACAGATGTCTCTAAGGCAAAATATTCTGATCAGGCCTCGTTTGAAGCAGTAAAGAAAAGTGCGGGAATCAACTATGGGAAGTGGTATAGCGACAAGGTTATCTTTGCCCACAACTATATGGATAGCAATTCCGATATCAAGGAAAAAGATGAGGGCTCACATGGGATGCACGTTTCAGGGATTGCTGTGGGAAATCCAACGAAATTAGATAGTAGTGGTGAGTACATCTATGGTGTTGCTCCAGAAGCCCAACTTATTTTTATGCGTGTCTTTTCAGATACCAAGCCGGGGACGAATGCTTCTATCTATGTGCGTGCGATAGAAGACGCTGTAAAATTAGGAGCAGATAGTATCAATCTTAGCTTGGGAGGGGCAAATGGTTCCTTGATCAATGCTGGGTCGGCTCTTGATGCAGCTATTGAGCGCGCCAAGAAAGCCGGTGTCATTGTCGTGATTGCGGCAGGAAATGATGGAACATTTGGTTCAGGGCATGCAAATCCCTTAGCGGAAAATCCTGACTATGGTTTGGTCGCAAACCCTTCTACCGCATCAGGAGCTATTTCAGTCGCTTCTTACAATAATTCTACGATTACCAGTGAGATGGTGTCTATGATCCCGTCGGATGCTTCCCCAGAGAAAAAAGTTCCAGTCATCGTATCGGAGACTGCTAAGGAATTTGAAGTAGGAAAGGCTTATGAATATATCTATGCGGGATTAGGAAAAGAGGCGGATCTCAACTCGATTGATCTAACAGGAAAAATTGCTCTTATTAAGCGTGGAGAAATTACCTTTGTAGACAAAATAAACAATGCAAAAGCCAAAGGGGCAGTAGGGGTTGTCATCTTCAATAATCAAGAGGGAGCAAATATCAGCATGTCTCTTGACGCTGCTTCCAAGGAGATTCCAAGTGCCTTTATTTCGCTAGAAGCAGGAGAGGAATTGTTAAAAGGCAATTACCAGCTTCAGTTTAACAAGCATATGGGGATGGTTCCAAATCCTAATGCAAAGGAATTATCAGACTTTTCTAGTTGGGGTCTAAGTGTAGATGGAGAATTAAAACCAGATATCGCAGCACCAGGGGGTGGAATCTATTCTGCTATCAATAATGGAAAATATGATTCCAAAAATGGAACCAGTATGGCAACTCCTCACGTAGCAGGGGTGGCGGTCTTACTTAAGCAATATCTGATCAATAAGTTTCCGACCAAGACTCCAGAAGAACTTGAGAGACTAATCAAACACTTAATGATGAGTACAGCCACTCCACATTTTAATGAAGAAACCAAGGCTTACACTTCACCAAGACAACAGGGAGCCGGTCTGGTCAATACCCATGCTGCTACGACAAAAGACTTATATGTTACAGGGAAAAATGACTATGCTAGTATCAGCCTAGGAAATGTTGACTCTAAGTTTCGTTTGTCACTTCTTCTGCACAATATAAGCGATCAGGCTAAGACGCTGACTTATGTGACAGAATTGACGACAGATACAGTAGTAGATGGTCGTATTACCCTTGCCCCAAGATTTTTAGATCAAATCAAAGGAGAGACCATTACGGTTCAAGCAAACAGCAGTAAAGAAATTACCATTGATGTGGATGCAAGTCGCTTCCATGAAGAACTTTTAAAAGAAATGCCGAATGGTTACTATTTAGAAGGCTTTGTTCGTTTCTTGGATGCAGATAACCAAGAGGCTGTCAGCATTCCTTATGTTGGCTTTAAGGGCGAGTGGCAAAATCTTCCAATTCTTGAAAAGAGTATCTATGATCTGTTGAAAGAAAATCAAAATGGTTTTTACTTTGAACGGACAGGGGATGGGATTGCAGCAGGAAATAGTGACGCTACCGCTCTGGTAACGGATGCTTCTGAATATGTTCATTCTAGAAATGCACGTAGTGACCGTGATATTATGATTTTAGGTAGTCAGCTAGGTTTAAAAGGTAGCGCTCTCCTTCAGTTAGATAAAACTGGAAATATCCGCCTTGCCTTTTCACCAAACGGAGATGAAAATCAGGATTTTATAGCTTTGAAAGGAGTCTTTCTAAGGAATTATCGCAATTTAGTTGCTAGTGTCTATGCGGCGGACGATACATCTTTGAGCAATCCTCTCTGGCAGAGCGTAGGAGTAGAAGGAGATAAGAACTACTACTCTGGGGATGAAAGAAATCCTAAGTCAACGATTGTGTCAGAAACGGTATGGACGGGAGTGGATCAGAATGGAGTCGACTTGCCAGATGGGGACTATCAGTATGTTGTCCGTTACTTCCCTATGGTTCCAGGGGCAAAAGATCAAATGATTCAATTCAATGTTCGTTTGGATCGCCAAAGCCCAGAGATTACAACAGGAATCTACGATGAAAGTACTCGCACTTTCCGCCCACGTCCAGTTATTGAAAAAGGCGGATCAGGTATCCGCAGTGAGCAAGTCTTTTATATTTCCAAGGACAAGAAAGGGAAAGGGTATACAGTCGGAACCTTAAAGAGAAATGGAAAGCGAATCTACTTTGATAACAAGGTTTTTGTGACGCCAAATGATGATGGAAGTTACACGCTACCTAGTCAAGTAGACCTCAAGGATCTCTATTATGCAGTAGAGGATCATGCGGGAAATCGAGAAGAAGTATCGTTGGTGGAAATCATCAGCCAAGATAATCAATCTGGACGCCTAAGGATTGGCTTGAAAGATGCAGATCAACTGGCTCCTATTACTAGTAGATACTCGTATGTGATTCGTGATGCAGCTAATAATGTAGTGGAGACAAACCTAACTCCTTCTGGATCCATCTCGCTTCCGTTCGGAGACTATACTGTTGAACTACTTTCTTATGATCAGGATTATCTCAAGTTAGTTAGTCAGACGATTATCCCTGTCCAAATAGGAGAAAGCAACAGCTACCAGACACTTGATTTTCTAGTTCGTCCTCTCACTTGGTCTCCTGTTGATGTTCAATTCAATCAAGCGATACCAGAGACTGCAACTGTCAGTCTGGTTGATGCAGATGGTCGGGTCTTTGTATTGCCACTTGCCAAATATCTAGCCAATGGATATGGAAAGGATCTACCGACAGGTACCTACAAGCTTCATATCAATTTACCAGCGGGTGTTGAAATCCTAGAAGATCTGAAAGAGGTAGAAGTAGTAGCGAATCGTAATAACCATTTGGCGCTAACCATCAGTGACAAGAGGGATTTACTTGATCTGATCGAACAGCTGAAATCATTGCCAGAACAGCCTGCTTATTTCAATGCTAGCGAAAGTAAGGTCGCTGATTATGAAAATGTTTTAGCCAATGCTCAAGCGGCAGTTGGTGAAAAGACCAATCAGGAAACCCTAGATCAACTAAGGAAAGACTTAACTCAAGCGTGGAAAGCCTTAGATGGTCAAGCTACTGATTTGACGAAATTGACTGCTACTCTTGGAGTTTACCAGAATCTCATAGCTTCACCAACCTACTACAATGCCAGCAAAGAGACGAAGAATCTTTACGATACGGCTTACCGGATGGGGCAACTGCTCATTGCAAAGGAGAATGTGACCCAAAAAGAGGCCGACGCTCACTTACAACAACTTCAACAAGCACAGCAGGCCTTAGATGGTAAGGAGACAGATGTGGCAGCTCTGGAGCAACTCGTCCAAAAAGATGATAATTGGAGAAAAACAGCAGCCAACTATCTCTTTGCAAGTGAGGTGAAAAAAGAGAAGTATGAGCAAGCACTAGCAGCTGCTCAAGCTGTCCTTAACAATCCACAGGCTAGCCAAGAACAGGTGGATTCAGCCCTTGCTCAATTAGAAAAAGCCATAGAAGAACTAGATGGTCGCGCTGGCAATCAAGCTGCTCTACAAAATCTGGTAGCTATTCAGCCAGCTTTCCAAGCAACAGCAAGCCGTTACCTCTACGCCACAGCACCGAGCCTCGCTCTCTATACGCAAGCCCTTGTAGCGGCACAGAGCATTTTAGGTCAGGAACTGGTCAGTCAAGAAGAGGTAGATCTTGCCTTTGCTGTCTTACAGGGGGCAATTGCGCAATTAGATGGAGTTGAGCCTCCAAAAGTTGTCGCGGACCAAAAACGTCCGGAGAAACAAGTAGGAAATCCATCTATTGGGAACTTACAACTGCGACCAGTAAGAACCCCTGATCCTGCCCCTACCTCCTCTAAGCTACAAGAAGAACCCCTACTTGTTCAGGCACCAACTTCTAAATCTGTTTCGATAGTAGAGGTGGTTGATATTGGCAAATCTACTCACCATAGAACAGAAAGAAGCCTTCCTGCTACTGGTAGCAAAGCCCTTGAAGGACAATTCATCTGGTTGACCTTCCTCTTTACAAGTGGTCTTTTGCTGACAATAAGTTTACCAAGCAAAAGGAAAGACATCAAAAATAGATGAGTTGCTACTATCTAGAAACTAATTGAAGGTTGGAGGCAGGTTAGCGTTGCAAACCTCCTCTAAGCCGCTGAAAGACTTAAAAATCCCCTAGAAGAACTGATTCCTTCTTCTAGGGGATTTTCTAAAGCAAGTGAGGAATGTAAAGCCCGTTAAAAACTCACAGCGCACTCTTTCAGATCTTAACAGTCACTTCCTTGACTGTTATAGTTGTTTAGTTTATTTTTAGTACTAGCTCAAACAGTCTGGGGAGAGACTGTTTGAGGTGGGAAATGAAGAAAACGAAGTTTTCGTTAAAAGTCGCAGGTAGTTGTCTAGTTGATAACTATTTCAAGTGATAGATAAGAAAAGTGTAACTTTTCTCAATAGTACAACTCAAGATACGAGAGCGTTAAGCAACTCCTATTTTGTCAGTGAGTTGTAGCTCAAGTTCAATTATACAAGACCAGTTAACGAAGTAATAAAAATATAAACTAAATGACGCTATTGACTATTGATTGTTGTCTTTCCCCACCATTGACAGAGACCTAAAACCCCAATTCCATGTTCTGGAATTGGGGTTTACTAATTAGTTACTTGCAACTTCTGCAGCGTGATCGTCCATTGAAAGAACTTCGTGGAAGACACGTTGTGTCAATTCAGTTTTTTGTTCTTTAGTGAGGTACTTGGTGTTTACACAGTAACCTGAGATACGTACGATAACGTCTTCACCGTTCATGATCTTGTCATAAACATCTTGAAGGTCCATAACGTTCAAGTTAACGTGTTGTCCACCATTTTCAAAGTAACCATCAAGGATTGTTACCAAGTTAGTAACTTGCTCGTCAAATGTCTTACCGAGTGCTTTTGGTGATACTTGAGTTGTCAATGAAATTCCGTCATTTGCATGTTTGAAGTTCAATTTAGACAATGAGTTCAAGTTTTGCAACCAACCACCACGAGATTTAGAAGTTGGGTTTGCACCTGGTGGGAAGAATTCTACTTTAGAAGTGTTGACAGAGCCATCTTCGTTGAGGAATACTCCACGGTGAACAGGTGAGTTCGCTGTTTGTTTAGAGTAAGCAACGTTTGAAGTGATGGTCAAGATAGAAACAGTTGCTTCTGCGTTCTTGTACAATTTATGTTTGTTCAAGCGAGAGAAGAATGCTTCCATGAGCCACTTCGCAATATCGTCTACACGGTCATCATCTTCACCGTAACGTGGGAATTCACCAGTTACTTCGTAGTCGTAGATGAAGCCATCTTCGTCACGGATTGGTTTTACTTGTGCGTATTTAATCGCAGAAAGTGAGTCAACAGTGTTGGCGAATCCACAGATACCGAATCCCATGTTTGCACGAAGAACGGTTGGCAAGAATGCCATTTGAACAGCCTCATAGTTGTACTTATCAGTCATGTAGTGGATGATGTTCATTGCATCTACATAGGTGTCAGTCAACCAGTCAAGAGCTTTTTCAAAGTTTGCGATAACTTCGTCATACTCGAAGATTTCAGAGTTGTTAGGTTCTACGCAGTCAAATACTTTGTAGTCTTTATGCACATCGTCATAACCGTTGTTCCAGCTTGAAAGAAGGGCTTTAAGAACGTTTACACGTGCACCGAAGTATTGGATATTGTGGCGTTTGTCTTCGCTTTCTGGGTCAAGTGGTGACACACAGCAAGAGATACAGCTCATTTCACCATATCCGTCTTTAGCCATTGTTGTTACACCCTCATATTGGATAGAAGAGTGTTTGTGGCTCATCGCCATACAGTAGCGACGGAATGAATATGGAAGTTGGTTAGACCAAAGAACAGTCAAGTTTGGCTCTGGAGAGTTACCGATATTGTCAAGTGTGTTCAAGAAACGGTAGTCCATCTTTGTAACACGGTGACGTCCGTCGTTCCCCATACCTGCCATAGAAGTTGTGAGGAAAGTAGGGTCTCCTGAGTAGATTTCATCAAATGCTTTTGTACGAGCGAATTTAACAGTACGAAGTTTCAATACGAAATCATCTACAAATTCTTGGATTTCTGATTCAGTAAATGTTCCGCGAGCCAAGTCACGTTCTGCGTAAATGTCAAGTACGATTGGCACACGTCCAAGTGAAGTTGCAGCACCGTTGATGACGCGACAAACTGCCATGAAGGCGATATTTGTCCACTGGATTGCTTCTTTTGTATTCAAAGCAGGACGGCGGACATCCACACCGTAGTGGTCACCGAGGCGAACAACTTGTTGCAATGCTTGGTATTGCAAGTTGATTTCTTCGCGAAGACGGATTGATTCTTCGTCGATTTCATTGATAGAGTTCCAGTCTGCAACTTTTTCTTCCATCAAGTAGTCTGCTCCGTAAAGGGCAAGACGAGCGTACATACCGATGATACGTCCGCGTGAGTAAGCATCTGGAAGACCAGAAACGTGGTGAGAGTGACGAGCACGGCGAATATCAGATGTATAAGCGCGGAAGATACCGTCGTTTACAGTTGTTGCATGTTTTGTGTAGATTTCATGGAGAAGTGGGTCAGGAGTATAGCCGTTTTCAATCAATGTTGTTTCAGCCATACGGATACCACCACGAGGCATGAAGTTCAATTTGAACAATTCATCGTTTTGGATACCGAAGATCACTTCGTTTTCTTTGTCGATGAAACCAGCTGGGATATCAGCGATTGAAGTTGCGCGGTCAACATCCATTGGGAAACGAGTATCTTCGTATCCTGCTTTTGTTTCTTCAATGATTTTCTTGATATGAAGAGAGCGTTCTGTTGGCCCTGCAAGGAAACTTTCGTCTCCATCATAAGGGGTGTAGTTCGCTTGAACGAAGCGGGTTACGCTAGCTTTTTCTTGCCAGTCATTCCCTTTGAAGCCTTCCCAAGCTTGAGCGAAAATGTCTTCAGTTACATTTTTTGTTTTAACCTTTGTTGACATGAGGGTTCTCCTTTTATATTTAGACGCAATGTGTCCTTATGTTTCCCATTATACCACTTGTAACCACTTTATACAAGGGATAAATACTTGAAAATAAATGAAAAGACTTACAATTGTTTTCATTCTTTCATTCGTTTTCATGATCATATAGTGATTTTTGGCATAAATGGAGAAGTTGAGCTATACTAGAAAGAGAGGTGATCAAAGAATGCTGATTTTTCCCCTAATCAATGATACATCGCGGAAAATTATTCATATTGACATGGATGCCTTTTTTGCTGCCATTGAAGTGCGGGACAATCCGAGTTTGAAAGGGAAGCCCGTCATCATTGGGAGAGATCCGCGCTTGTCTGGTGGCCGAGGGGTTGTGTCGACTTGTAGCTATGAGGCGCGTGCCTTTGGGGTACATTCGGCTATGAGCAGTAAGGAAGCCTATGAGCGCTGTCCTCAAGCGATCTTCATTTCAGGAAATCATGAAAAATACCAGATAGTCGGTCAACAGGTGCGGGAGATTTTTTATCGTTATACGGATTTGGTAGAACCCATGAGTATTGATGAGGCTTATCTGGATGTGACGGAAAATAAAAAGGGCTTGACCTCTGCCGTTAAGATTGCGAAGCTCATTCAGCATGATATTTGGAATGAGCTTGGTCTGACAGCTTCTGCTGGGGTATCCTACAATAAATTTCTGGCAAAACTTGCCTCCGATATGGAAAAACCGCACGGTCTGACCGTGATCCTACCAGATGAGGCAATTTCTGTCTTGTCAACACTACCGGTAGAACAGTTTCACGGGGTAGGTAGGAAAACCGTTGAAAAACTGCATGAAATGGGCGTTTTCACAGGAGCAGACCTGCTTGAGATTCCCGAGATGACCCTGATTGATACTTTCGGTCGCTTCGGCTATGATTTGTATCGAAAGGCAAGAGGAATTTCCAATACCCCTGTCAAGGTCGATCGTGTCCGCAAGTCCATTGGTAAGGAGCGCACCTATCGGAAACTTCTCTATCTGGAAGCAGATGCCAAGAAAGAGTTGGCTAGCCTATCGAAACGAGTGTCGGAGAGTTTGCAACGCCACGAGAAAAAAGGACGGACCATAGTTCTCAAAATCCGCTATGCTGATTTTACCACTATGACCAAGCGGATCAGTATAGCTGAGGCAACGAATGAGGCAGGGCTTATCCAACAGCTGGTTGAAACTATCTTGGAGCAGGTGGCAGAGTGGAATAAGGGGATTCGCTTATTGGGGGTGACCGTTACGAATTTTGATGGATAGTGAGGGGAAAAAGCTGGGTTGCTAGCTTTGGAAAAATCAATTGCATGATTTGTGCAGATAAATATATACGAACAATAAAAAAGGTGGTACAATAGAAGAAAACACCTAAGGAGGTTTCGATATGATGATTCATTTGGTTTGTCCTAATCCCGCTTTAGACCGGACGCTGTTGGTGGAGCGGATTGAGAAAAATATTCCCCTTCGCCCGAGTGAGGTGAGGGAATATCCCGGTGGGAAAAGTTTTAATGTTGCTTACGCCCTCAAGGAAAATGGGGTGTCAGACTATGTCATTCACACCATTTTGGGAGGGCGTATTGGCCAGTATATTCAAGATTTGAATATGGATAAGGGGAACGCCTTGCAGATTGTGGAAAATTCGCAAAATACGCGTACCTGCAATATCTATATGGAGACAGAGACAGGTGATGTAACCCTGTTTTATGAAAAGGGCTTGGATTTGACGGAGGATTTGCTGACGCAATTTACCAGCCAATTAGAAGATAGTCTGTCAGACGGGGACTGGTTGGTCTTTTCAGGTAGCTTGATGAAAGGGATGCCGGATGATTATATCAAGCAATTGATTGATCGTCATCCAGGTGTTCATACGATTGTAGATACCAGTGGGGCAGCCTTGCGAGCAGCCTATCAGTCACAGCCGAGCTTGGTTAAAATTAACAATGAGGAACTCAAGGATCTGTATCCAGACTTAGATGAGAATAGTCCTGAACAGATCTTAGCTATTTTGAAAGAAGAAACTCCTCATGAAAATATGATTGTGACTATGGGGGCTAAAGGAAGTTTGGCAAAAATTGGTCACCGTTTCTTCCGAGTGGCTCCTCTGCGGGTTGAAGCACTCAATCCGATTGCTTCGGGAGATTTTTATCTAGGTGTCTTGGTCAAGGGTTTGAGCCAGCAGGAAGCTCCTGAAATCTATCTTCGCGAGGCAGCAGCATTTTCAGCAGCCAACTGCCTGCAATATTTCCCAGAAGTTGATCAGGGAGAGTACCAAGACCTGCTGGAGAAAGTGATCGTTGAGGAATTGTAGTCTGCAATTGCTTAGTCTGAATGCGATAGCGGTTTTTGAACCAGCATCTGATGAGCTTCCAGATAGTTGAAGCTTGTCTATTTTTGATTTCTATTGAATAACAAACACGCACAAGGGTGGATAGTTTCATGATCCATCCTTGTGCGTGTTTTGCTTTAATAGTTAGATTAGTCTTGTGCTTGTTAGAAAGATTGGTATACTCTGTATAGCCGTTTAGTTTATTTTTAGTACTAGCTCAAACAGTCTGGGGAGAGACTGTTTGAGGTGGGAAATGAAGAAAACGAAGTTTTCGTTAAAAGTCGCAGGTAGTTGTCTAGTTGATAACTAGACAAGTGATAGATAAGAAAAGTGTAACTTTTCTCAATAGTACAACTCAAGATACGAGAGCGTTAAGCAACTCCTAGACAAAATAGGAAATACGACGAAGAAGCGCTGGCTTCTAGGAGTATTTATCTTTTTGTCAGTGAGTTGTAGCTCAAGTTCAATTATACAAGACGAGTTAACGAAGTAATAAAAATATAAACTAAATGACTATAAAAGATAGCTGTTATGCCTTTTCTGTTAGGAGCATTCGGTTGTCTTTCATCTGTTAATGACTCGATTTAAGTGTTCCAAGGATAATGAGTTCATTGGTTGTTTGGATGATGAGTTTGTTTGGAGCGTCTTTTGGAGTATATACTGCCTTGGCGCCGTCTTTATTTTCTTCGATTTTGAGATCTTTGTATTCGCTACCTGCTCGAATTCCCATCTGTTCCAGATGTTCCTTTCGAAATGCTTCTTCTTGAGCCGTGGTTGTTTCATCTGTTTCTTGATTGGTGTAGGCGCTCGGATAGTAATAGTTTTGATACAGTTTTTCCCAATCATACGTTATTGTCAAGTCTAATTGAGTATCTTTTTTGCTCTTTGCGGATAAATCGACGTTAATAGGTGAGTGATAGGCCCCAACTGTTTCCACCTTTGTGGTGCCAATTATAGTAGTATCATTTAGAAAGATAGAGCTAGCATTTTGAATCGTAACATTTTCGAGTGTACTTGTCTGGTAGGATTGTGTCGCAACGGGCGCGTCAATCATCATATTTTTTAAATGAGAATTACTGAAATAGAAACTTCCGATGTTGGAGGAATGGATTGTGCCACTTTCCATCGTGACATTGTCGCCACTGATATAACCAGCCCAGTCCAGATAGTTGATATGAATATTGTTTAATGAGATATAAGAGTTGTAAAAAGGATTCCCTCCAGAAAGTTTTTCAATTGTTTTTTCTTTTGGAACGAGAATGACTAATTCTTGGAGTTCGCGGTTACGGCTGAAAGCTAATTCTTGGCCTAGAAATTGCATGATTCCTTTTATGTGTAATTTTGCATCTTCTGCTTCTACAGTGAGTGTTTGCTTTACTTGTTGTAGTTTGAGTGGTTGGTGATGAAAATTATCAACATTAGACTTGTTCGGTAACCAAATGTGATATACTATTTGTATGGAAACAATGTATGAAAAAGCTCAAAAACTCAGTTCAGAGAACTTCAAACTTCTCATAGGTGTTCAAAAAGAGACCTTTCAAGAAATGCTTACCTGTCTCAATGTAGCTTACCAACGTCAACATCGTCAAGGAGGTCGTCCACGCAA
>NZ_MSJL01000052.1 GCF_001921825.1 Streptococcus acidominimus | reverse complement strand
GATAGTCTAGGTGAGGACGACCGCCACGACTGATGACTTTATCTTTACGACTGAATAACTCTGACAACAAAGGAAGAAAGATATTCCAATCCATAACGGCATCCAAACGTTCTAAGGGATTGCCTTTTTCTGATAGTTTTGACAAGATTTTTTCATCGTCTGTGAATAAATGCATGACAGCTCTCCTCATTACTTTTTATTCTATTATCTCATTTTGGGGAAATTTAGGAAGTTTTTAGAGGTCCCCTTAAATTATTTTTTCTAGCTATTTCTGGGGAGCAATCAGAAAAACCTCCCCCTGTCCGAATACAGGGGAAGGCTGAAAAATGATGAGTATTTTGAGTAGCTAGTATGGGGATAACTAGCTCATTATGAACAGATCTTGTTGTTCACATTCCTTTTTCTATTCTTAGAAGACCATGCCATAGAAGATAGCTGCTAGTAAGCCTCCAATGATCGGGCCTAGGACTGGGACAAGGGCATAGCCCCAATCAGAATCGCCTTTGTGCTTCAAAGGGAGAATAGCATGCATGATCCGCGGTCCAAGGTCACGCGCAGGATTTAAGGCATAACCTGTTGGACCTCCGAGAGAAACTCCGAGAGAGACAATCAAGGCACCGACTGTCAAGGTACCAAGACCGACAGGCATGTCATAGTTGCCAAGTGCTAATAGGGCAAGAACAAGGACAAATGTACCGATTGCTTCACTGATGGTATTTGTCACAGTGTTGCGGATAGCAGGACCTGTTGAGAAAGTTGCTAGAACAGCACCAGTATCTTCTGTCGCATCATAGTGGTCTTTATACATCAAGTAAACAAGGAGACTTCCGATAAAGGCGCCGACGAATTGAGCACCGATATAAGGGAGGACAGACGCCCAAGGAAGATTGCCGGCATAAGCCATAGCGATCGATACAGCAGGATTCAAATGAGCTGGACCTAAGATACCACTTACAAAAGCTGCCATTGCAACAGCAAGCCCCCAACCGATTGTAATGACAATCCAGCCAGCATCCTTGCTCTTACTTTTATCAAGGACTACACCTGCCACAACCCCATTCCCCAATAGGATGAGCAGGGCAGTTCCGATTACTTCACCTAATAATTCTTTTGTCATATAAACTCCTTTTTATCATTTGGTTTTCGTTGAGTATTTCTTCTTGTATACTCTTCAGCTTTCCTAGTTTGCTGCTTTTAAGTAAGCCAAGTCATTCTTGACGAGAGCTTCATCTAAGAGTGCGCGTTGTACTGCTACTTCTTCTTCAGACCAATCGTAGTAGGCTGCCATTTCACGCAAGACATCATCACTAACGCTGTCTAGTTGCTCGCGCATAAAGAGCATATAGTTGGTGCGGCGTAGGAGATAGTCTACCGCTGTCAAGGTCATTTCTTCTTTCAGTGCATAATGAAGCGAGAGCAAATCACGTTGGTTCAAAGCGCTGACTGCTTCTACTTTGTGGTTCAGTGCAAAGACTTTTGGTGCATTTGAACCATACAAATTGGCAAGGTAGAGCGCATCATCATAGTGCAAGCCTTTCTTGACACCCAATTGTGCCAAATGCTCGATTTCTTCTGCTACATTGGCTGGGTTCAATTCTCCACCTGATACGGGATAGGTTTTGGAATTGATGAGTCTAAATTTGCGACCATGCTCTGCATCAAGGATTTCTGCTACTTTTTCAAGCGCGCCTTCTGCCATCTTGCGGAAGTCGGTAATTTTTCCTCCGGCAAGGGTCAACAAGCCATTGTCGTCACGGTCGAGAGCAGAACCACGGGAAACAGCGGATGGATCTAAGGTCTTTTCAGATACACTTCCTTCAAGATGGGTTAAGTCATGTTCCACATCATCGCGTGTTTTTTCATTGTTGAGATAGGCTTTGACGGTATCGATAAGGGTATTGAAGCTATCATCACTCAATTTACCATTGTTTCCACCGTTGTAGTCAGAGGCACCATTTCCAGATAGTAGCGGACGCAGACCTGCCCAGCCGCTCTCAATATCGTCGAGGGTCAAGTTTGCATCAGGGAAACGATTATTGACAATATCTAGCAAGTAATCAACATCTTCTTGGGTCACCATTGGATTTGCTAAATCGCCTGTGTAATCTGTATCTGTCGTTCCGAAATAGGTCTTGTTTTCACGCGGTAAGACAAAGACCATTCGTCCGTCTGCATGACCGGTATCAAAGTAAGTCGGTTGTGGTACTGAAAGACGTGAGCTGTCTACCACTAAATGGACACCTTTTGTTGGACGCATTTGCAATAGTCCACTGCCCTCACCGCCGAGATTACGCACCTCATCACTCCACGGTCCTGTGGTATTGATCACAAGTCGAGCACGGATCTCAAAGGTGCTGTCTGTCAAGAGGTTACGCGCGACAATTCCTACAATCTTACCATTGTCATCCTTGATAAAGCGCTCTGCTTTGACACGGCTCGCAATCAGGGCACCGTCTTTGGCTGCCCGCTTGATATTTTCAATGACGAGACGGGCATCATTATTACGGAAGTCAAGGTAGACACCACCACCGACAAGACCTTCCTGCTTCAAGTGTGGTTCACGCTCTAGGACTTCTTCCTTGGTCAACACCTTATTTGCCAAGTCTGTATTGTTCACACCTGCCAAGAGGTCATACAAATCCATAGCCACTTTTAGGCGGAACATGCTGAAAGTAGATCCCTCTTCGTCATAGACTGGGAGGAGCATTGGGTCTGGTTTTGGAATGTGGGGTGCAATTTGTTGTACCACCGCACGCTCTGAAACCGTGTCTGATACGACTTCGACATCAAATTGTTTCAAGTAGCGCAAACCACCGTGGACCAATTTTGTAGAACGGCTACTGGTTCCTTCTGCAAAGTCTTGCATTTCAATCAAGGCTGTTTCCATTCCGCTCGCTGCTGCTTGAAGAGCCACGCCTGCACCGGTAATCCCGCCTCCGATAATCAGCAAATCCAGCTGTCGATCCTGTATTTTTTCAATAGCCAGTCGTCTTGTTTCTTTTGAAAACTCCATTTGATACTCTCTTTTCTATTCTTCTTCATCTAGTTCTGCAAATAATTGTGTTGCTGCGACAGCTTTTTTCCAACCCTTGTATAATTGTTCCTTGCGGGCATTATTCATTGCTGGTTGGAAAGATTGACCAACGGCATTCAAGGTCTTCAATTCCTCTAGGTCTTTCCAGAAGCCAACTGCCAATCCTGCAAGGAAAGCTGCTCCGAGGGCTGTTGTTTCTAGATTTTTCGCTCTTGCAATTTCAATGCCTAAAATATCTGCTTGGAACTGCATGAGGAGGCTGTTCATAGCTGCACCACCATCTACTTTCAAGACAGAGATTGGCATGCCGGAATCAATCTGCATCACATCAATGACATCCCGCACTTGGTAAGCAATTGATTGAAGGGTTGCTTTAACAAAGTCTTCCTTGGTCGTTCCACGTGTCAATCCAAAGACGGATCCGCGTGCTTCTGAATTCCAATACGGTGCACCAAGACCTGTGAAAGCTGGTACCACATAGACTTCGTCATTGCTGGTGGACTTGCGGGCTAGTTCTTCCGATTCAGGAGATTCATTGACCATGCGCATACCGTCACGCAACCATTGAACCGCACTACCTGCAATAAAGACAGATCCCTCAAGGGCATAGTAAACCTTGCCATTGATACCGTAGCCGATTGTTGTCAAGAGACTATTTTCAGACAACTGCATTTCTTCACCGGTATTCATGACAATGAAAGAACCTGTTCCATAGGTATTTTTCACCATACCAGGCTCAAATGCCAATTGTCCGAACAAGGCTGCCTGCTGGTCTCCTGCCATCCCTGAAATCGGTACCTCTGCACCGTAAAAATGAAATGGTGCAGTCTTGCCATAAATCTCTGAATTAGACTTGACCTCTGGCAACATAGCTTTTGGAATGTTCAAGAGTTCAAGAATCTCATCATCCCACTTGAGTTCTTTGATGTTGTAAAGCATGGTTCGGGCTGCATTGGAATAATCCGTTACATGGCAACGGCCATTGGTTAATTTCCAGACAAGCCAAGTATCAATGGTACCGAAAAGAATTTCTCCTTTTTCTGCTCTTTCTTGCGCGCCAGGAACCTGATCCAAAATCCAGCGTACCTTGGTTGCAGAGAAGTAGGCATCAATGACCAAACCTGTCTTTTTATGGATCATGTCTGAATAGCCGTCGTGTTTCAACTGGTCTGCAAGGTGGGCTGTCTGACGAGATTGCCAGACGATAGCGTTGTAGATCGGCAGACCTGTCTCTTTATCCCAGACAACTGTTGTTTCACGTTGGTTGGTGATACCGATCCCCTCGATTTGCGAAGGGTTAATCCCACTTTCGATAAAGGCTCCTGCAATGACAGATTGAACCGAGTTCCAAATCTGATTGGCATTATGCTCTACCCAGCCTGGCTTTGGAAAAATTTGCGGAAATTCCTTTTGATAACTGCCGACCTTCTCACCTTTTTTATTAAAGATGATCGCACGTGAGCTTGTCGTGCCTTGGTCAATCGCCATAATGTACTTTTCTTTTGTCATGGAAAACCTCCAGTATGTATTTTTGAAAACGCTTCCGTTTTCTAGTTATCCCTATTGTACCCTATTTTTTCCACTAGCCCCTATCAAAAAATATTATTTCTAAAAAATTTCTGATAGGAATAACAAGATACGAGAGCGTTAAACAACTCCTAGACAAAATAGGCAATCGAAGCAGGGTGTCTTGCACCCAATGAGATTGATCTTTTTGTCAGCGAGTTGTAGCTCGAGTTCAGTTACACAAGATGCAAGGGCGTTAAGCGAGCAAAGCAAAAATAGGAGTTTTGACGAAGAACCACAAGTTCTAGGAAAAACTATCTTTTTTGCACAGCTCGTAGCCCGAGTTCAGTTACACAAGATACGAGAGCGTTAAACAACTCCTAGACAAAATAGGCAATTGAAGCAGGGTGTCTTGCACCCAATGAGATTGATCTTTTTGTCAGCGAGTTGTAGCTCGAGTTCAGTTACACAAGATGCAAGGGCGTTTGACACGAGTTGCACTCGTTCTATCTCCAACCTTCCACAGTCTATCCTTAGACTGGGGAAGCAACTCCTAGACAAAATAGGAGGCCGAACAGAAGCTTTAGCTTCGTCGTGAGACCCCCACAAGGGCAACTAGATTGGCGTGTTAGCGACAATCAGATGCCTACTGTGATGTATCTAGATTTACTCAACTTTCTGACTACGCTTTGTCAGCGAGTTGTAGCTCAAATAAGATACAGAGGACGTAAAGAGCAAAGTAAAAATAGGAGATTGACGATGTGTTCCATAAACACGAGGAAATCTATCTTTTTTACACAGCTCTTAGTCCGTGTTCAATTATAAAATATGAAGCCATTAAAAAAGCGACCGAAAATAGGAAATACGACGAAGAAGCTAGTGAGAGTTTGCTTCGCAAACTTCTATCTTCCGCCTTTAAAGGTATGCTATACCTTTAGAGCTAGGAGTATTTATCCCTAAAGGGAGCCACAGCTGTAACTAGCTAAAGCTAGAACACCTGCGTCTCTTTTTTCCGAGCTTTTAGCCCGAGTTCAATTACATCAAGATGTGAAGCCGTCGAAAACCGAACGAAAAATAGGAAATACGACGCAGAAGTCTCTGCTTCTAGGAGTATTTATCCCTAAAGGGAGCCACAGCTGTAACTAGCTAAAGCTAGAACACCTGCGTCTCTTTTTTCCGAGGTTTTAGGCTGAACTCAATTACACAAGATACAAGGACGTTAAAAAAGCGACCGAAAAATAGGAAACATGACGTAGAGACTAAAGAGAGTTTGCTCCACAAACTTCTATTTCCCGCCTCTAAAGGTATACTATACCTTTAGAGCTAGGAATGTTTATACCTAAAGGTAGCCACACCTGTTTTCATCTTCTTTCTATCGAAAAGATGCTGGCTTTGAGGAAGCGGTGGGTTTGTTTTTCCTTTTGTTCTTGAAGCTGGGCAATTGTTTTTTTCAATGCTAATAAGTCACTGGCAGACAATCTTCTATAAAAGGAATAAGAAGGCACGTCTACGAGCTCAGGTTCGTCTGATATTAGTAGGTCATAGTCGCTAGAGGCTGAAAAGGGTTCGATAACAACAGCGTGCTTGCGCTCAAACTCTCGTTGTAGTTGATATAAAATCGGATCAGCAATAATGGGGGACAAGCAGGAGATAAAACCGATTCGCACCACTACTGGCTGAACCTGACTAAGGTAATCAAACAATCCTGCCAAATTAGTCACTTCCTCCTCGTATTGAAACACAAGACTGGGAGATTGAGGCTGGTAAATTTTTTCTAAAACCGTTGATAATAACGAACGGGCACTTGTCAGTTGACACTGATTTCCATGAGGAACAGGCGCCTCCAGACTTCCCTTAAAAAAGTAGACGCTTCCTAGGAGCTGGTTGAGATAGTAGAGAATCTGCTCGTGGATGGGTAACTGATGGCCTAACTCCTCCCGAATGGTCTGGTAACACCAGGTGGTCGCTTCTCGAATCGGGCCACCAAAGGCTAAGATGCGCTCAACCTTCTGCGGTGCTAAAATGGATTGACTGACCAAAAAGGCAAATAGGCTCATCACCTCCCCCTCGCGAACGATAGAGGGTTGGTATTGAGAAAGGGTTAGGGCAAAGGAGCGTAATTCTTGATACCATTTCTGTTGTATGTAAGACTTCATCAACTGGATCAAGTCGCTAAAATCCACATCCTGCCCTCTCATGCGTCGCTGGGAAATACCGAGCCAAAGAGATAGCTGGAGAGCTTGACGGGGATTAAACTTGGTATCAAAAAAACGTTCAAAAAGCGGGAGATAGGAGGCGATCTGGCGGAAATGGGGACATGTTCTGACACGAGATAGGGTCTTTGTTTGGAGAAAGAGCTGGTAATAGAAATAGCGGATCTGCAACTCACTTCCCTTAAAACGACCATTGCGTATGCTAATCTGAAAATCCTGCAAGAGGAGATTGAGGGCAGCCAATTGCCGATTGAGACTGGCCTCACTTATCAGCAGATGTTGCGCCAAAGCTTGAATGGCAAATTCTTCCCTATCAAAAAGATAGAGCAGAATTTGGTACTTGGTACTAAACTGACATAAATAAGCAATCCAGTCCGCCCGTAAGAGGCTATCTTTCCTCTCATAGCTTACTTCTTCTTCTCTTACCTGAAATGATAACCCCAGATTGGCTTGTCGCACTTGCTCATCAAATGATTCAATATAGCGAATCAAGGTGGTACGGGATAGTGCGAGTTCCTGACTTAATCCCTTTAAGGAAAGACTGGAGCGACTATCTCTTAGACGCTCTACCAGAAGATAGATCGCCCGCTCTCGTTTTTCCAAAAGATCTTCAATTCTCATGGGTATTCTCCTCTTGGCGGTGAAGATAGAGCTGGCAAGCCTCTGTCACAATGGGAACAAGACTGGTATATCGAGGTAAACAGAGCCAGCTTTGCTCCACCATGTCTTGAGCCGTCATCCCATTTGAAATGGCGAGTGCCAAGGTATTCATCTGATGAATATGGCGGGAGGTAGAAATCAACTGACCACCCAGTAGGCGACCATCTGATCGTTGGACAATCAATTTAAAGGTTAATTCCTCTATTTCCCACTGGCTGAAAGGGGCTTGTAGAACAACGGTATCAACATCTGTCCAAAGCTGCGCTTGGCGCTCCGTTAGACCAACGCTTGTGATATTGTAACCGAAAAGGTGACTGGAAACGATTCGTTGCACCTCCTGTAAAGGTCGTTGTTTTCTGACTAAATTATGGGCTACCAGCCTCCCTGTCAACATGGCATGATTGATGAGTGGGAGGTAGGCCCTACCAAAAAAGGCAAAGGGAAGTTGGATAAGGTCTCCAATCGCAAAGATATGGGGTTGACTGGTTTCTAGATAGTCGTCAACGATAATCGTCTGGTCGGGATTGCAGTCTAGAATTTCCCGCACCATATCTGTATTAGGCTGAAAGTTGGTCGCAACTAGCAGATAGTCCGCTTCATAACTACCTTTTAGGGTATCCACCTTGACCTTATCCCCCCTTGACGACAGGCTGATATTCTCCACCACTTCCGCCGTGTGTAGGTCAATTTTGCGCTTTTTCAACTCCGTTTCAATCCCCGCCATCATATCTGCGTCTACATATTTAGCCAAGTGAGACGTTTCTGCTTCAAAAATGCGGAGAGAAAGGGGCATTCGGCTAAGGGCTTCGGCACTTTCTAAGCCGATCTGTCCCCCACCGATAATCATAACGGACTGGGCTTCTTCAAGCTTTTTCTGGCTTTCTTGGGCATCTGAAAAATACTTGGAGGACAAGAGCCGACTTTGGAGTTTTTCATCTTCAACCTTCCAAACTTGCTTGGCACCCATAGCTAAAATCAGAACATCATAGGCTTCTTTGATGACGTCTTCACCCTTTTCAAAGGTGAGCAACTGGTTGTCAGGATCTACTTGAACCAGCTTGGTCTCTAGCCGCACATCAATCGTCGTCTGCTGAACTTGACGCCACAAGTCACTACGTGCTTCTTCAATATGTCTTAATTCGCCCTTTAATTGCCAGTTGAGGACATTTGGAAAAAAGCCGACCTCTTTTTCCTTGTCGACCAAGACAATCTGTGCTTTAGGATACATTTGGTCACACTCCAAGGCAGCACTCATCCCTGCAAATGAAGCGCCCACAATGATAATTTTCATAGTATTTCCTCCGTTTTTTCCTATTATACCACAAAAATTGTAAGGGGTTACAAGCGGGATTTTAACCTCTATTTCATTTCGTTTTCTTTCTAGTCTTGAAAATGATATACTAGGCAGTAACTGAAGTCGTCTTTACTCAAGCTAGGCTCAAGCTAGGTTCACAGCAGTAGCTGACTTTTAGGAGGTGGATAAATGAAAGTATATAAAAGGGATGAAATCTACGACATCATCGATCAGGTCTCTGGGCTATATGATGAAATATATCGTCATGAACTTCAAAAGCCGCACTCCTTGAAAAGGAGGATTGAATCCAGTCTATCATTAAATCTGTCTCCCTTGATAATAACAGTAGAATGTGAGGGGCAGCTTGCAGGCTTTCTGTTTGGCTTTGATTTTAGGAAAGAAAATTGGTGGGCAAAGCAAGTCAACAAGATTCTTCCAAAAGGGATTGACTGGTATCACCACTCCTTTGAGTTAAATGAGCTATGCGTTGCTAAAGACTATCGAGAAAAAGGTATTGGCTATCAGCTGATGAGCTATTTAGCAACAACCGAGTATGACTATCTTTTGCTAAGCGTTAGAAGCACCAATACTCCTGCTATTGCCCTCTATGCAAAACTTGATTACCAGCTTATCCAAGAGGAGTTCCAATTTGAGGGATCAGAACCCCGCTTCCACATCATGTATAGACAGAATCAGGGGAAAAGAACTTCTTGAGGGGAGACATAGACAGACACTTTAAAAGGATAAGGGGCACTATTCAAATAGCGCCCCTTATCCTTATTTTTCTCATAAAAATTTACTCCGCTAGAGAATGTTATCCGAAAATGCTATCAATGATGAGCTCCAAATCACTTCGTTCATCCCTAGTTTTCAGACCTTCTTTCACTGCCAAGACGTCATCTGTGATGATACCATCGACATCAGAATTGACAAAAATCCGAATGGATTCATCCGTATTAACAGTCCAAACAACAACTTTCTTCCCCTTGGCTTTCAGCAAGGCGACTTTCTCTGGCTTTGCTTCCCTTTCTTCCATAATGAGGTAGTCTCCTTTTAGATCCTCAATTTGTCCAAGGGCAAAATAATAGAGATAGCCCGACTGAATTTCTGGATAGGTCGCTTCGATATACTCTATTATCTCGTAGTCAAGAGACAGCAAGACAGCTTCTTTCTCCATTTTTTCTGCCTTAATAAGGGCGACCATATCATCAACCATTTTCTTATCAGCTGTCTTGCCTTTTAACTCTATAAAAAGCCCTATTTTTCCCCTAGCCACATCAAGGACTTCCTCAATGGTTGGGACGGGTTGAGCAGGCTGACTTGGATCAAACTCATTGTTGACTTTTAAGCCTTTGCTCTCTTTCAAGGTCATTTCAGAAGAGGTTCGTGGATCTCCCGCAACCCTTTTAAAATCAGCATCATGGTTCAAAATGTAGAAGCCATCTTTGGTGCGCTGAACGTCAATTTCTGTCCACGAAACATCCTGTTTGGTCGCTTCTGCAATCCCCTGAAGGGTATTTTCAGCACCTAGATTGCCACCAGCACGGTGAGCAATCACTTCAATTGGATGTTTCTGATTAAAAATTTCTTCGAAATAGTAAGTTAAAAAAGCAGATATAAGTAGGTTAAATACAAGGACTAAGAGAACTGCAAGCGTAATGGTGACCTTATTCCGCAATTTAATCCTATGCTTCACTCCATCTAGCCAAGCGCTGGCTTTTAGATTCCTTGTGAGTTTGACCTCATTTCCCCTCTCCTCATTATAGAGGTAAAATAGATGTGTAATGATAGAAATGAGCAGCGGTGTCACGATAAATGCCACAAAGGTTGTGATCTGGGTGAGAGAAAGCAGGGTGAACATCAGTAAAAATCTCACACCATGAGGATTGTCTACCAATTGGAGTAAGATAAGGCACAGGAGTCCGACTGCTATTGCTAATGGCAAATAGGGTAGTATGATTTTTTTAATGCTAGCTACAACTAAATCCTTCAAAAATCGTCTACCATGTGTTTTAGTAAGAGCGGCTGAACTCTTTAAGGCTTCCCTAACCTTCTTCCCCTGAATTAAGATATAGTGAAAAACAAAAATAAAGCGATAACTGATATAGGTAAAGACCAGCAAGGAAAGGCTATAACAGGTCAAGTAAAGCGGATTTGCATAGATGACTGATGTAATAAAATTGGGAATCTGAAACTGCTGCATGGGTGATACCGTAATGCCTAGACCAATAATTGGAAAAATCAAGGCAATATAAATCATCATTGCTAAGCCAGAGAAAGTTAGAAACTCTTTAAGAGAGGTGACCGCAACCCGTAATATGTGTCGCACTGTCATTTCAACCTTGCCCTCTTCAATCAAGGCGCTAATCAAAATAAAGCTATTGATATCTAGGGCAACCAACATCATCAGCAAAATCATGGTCGCAATCATCAGTCCAAAGCCATTGAAACTAAGTAAAAACCTGATGAAGTCGCCACTTGAGATCACGGTACGACCAGACTGGTGCAACAAAGTAGTAACCAGCGCAAAATAGATTGGGTAAATGATGAGCGCTAGTATACTCTTGGTTAATAATTGATACTTGATAAAGAGCCAAATCACTTTTCCTTTATAGGCAAGAGTCTCCGACGCTTTATAGGGGGTGTGAGCCATGACTATTTCCTTAATATTTTTCTTCTTTAGCAAAGCATGAAGCTGGTTTCATAGCTCGCTGTTTCCATCACAGGCACACTTTTGTGTACTCTTCGCGCTGTATCCTAACTGTCATAGGTTACTCCAGCTTGATAGTTCGTAATGGAATGTACTCTTTTTAGAGTTTTTCTATTTCTCCATGACCGTGATGATCGCTTGTGCTTCTTCTTCTGTACAAGCAACCAGTGGCAGGCGCAGTGACCCTACTTCAAATCCTTGGTGATTAAGGATTGCTTTTAGAGGTGCAGGACTTGTCGTTGAAAAGAGAGCATCCACTTTTGGCAATAATGCGCGGTGAATAGCTGCTGCCTCGGCTACATGTCCCTTGTCCAAAGCTGCAAACATCGCATAGAAATCATCACCATTGGTATGAGCAGCTACACTAATGACACCTTGGGCACCTAAGGCTTTGGCATGGAAAGCCTCGCCATCTTCACCAGTATAGACCAGAAAATCTTCAGGAGCATTTTCTACCAAGTGAGAGATGGTGGCTAGCCCTGTACAATCCTTAATCGCAATGATATTTGGATGTTGGGCTAAGCGGAGCGAGGTTTCCACTGTTAGACCTGCCACCGTACGCCCTGGTACATTATAGACCATAATCGGGAGGCTGCTAGCATCCGCAATCGCCTTATAATGCTGATACAGCCCTTCTTGACTTGGCTTGTTATAGTAAGGGGTTACTGCAAGTCCAGCTACAAATCCACCAAAGGCTGCTACTTCACGCGCAAATGCAACCGAATCCCGTGTATCATTGGTTCCAATCCCTGCGATTAGAGGCACACGCCCTGCCACAATACGTTGAACTTCTGCAAAGAGTTCTAATTCTTCCTCGTGGGTTAGAGTTGGACTTTCTCCTGTTGTCCCTGCTAAGATCAAACCTTCTGTATGATGGGCAAGTAGGTATTCAATCAACTTAGGCAATGCTTGAAAGTTGATACTTCCGTCCTCATGAAAAGGCGTAACAAGCGCCGTGATAATGCGCGCTTTTTTCAAATCTTCTAATGACATTGCTTTCCTCCTAAGTGATGTTGTTGTTGAGCTTTATTCAAAAACAAGTTCTTGGGCTGGTCGAACCAAACCGCGTTCATGCAGTGTTTCAGCGATTTGAACAGAATTCCAAGCTGCTCCTTTCAAGAGATTGTCAGATACAACCCACATGTGGATTCCTTTTTCAGCATCCAAGTCTTTACGGATACGGCCGACAAAGGTTTCGCGCTTGCCTACTGCATTGATAGCTTGCGGATACACTTGATGCGCCACATCATCTTCCAAGACTGCTCCTGGAAAGGCTGCAATAGCCGCCTTGACTTCGTCAATCGGTGCTATTTCTTTGGTTTCAATATAGACAGATTCTGAATGAGCGGACAAGACTGGAATACGGACACAGGTTGCAGAAACAGCGATACTCTCGTCCTCCATAATTTTCTTGGTTTCCTTGGTCATCTTCATCTCTTCATAGGTATAATCATTGTCGGTAAAGACATCAATTTGAGGTAGCGCGTTAAAGCCAATCGGGTAATGTTTTTTGTCTCCACCAGACGGTAAGATCCTTGCTTCTACATCTTTTGGTGCTACTCCGTCATTTAAGACTGCACGCAGTTGCGCTTGGGTTTCCAGAATCGCCCCCATACCTGCTCCAGAAACGGCCTGATAGGTCGATACAATAATTCGATCCAAGCCCCATTTTTGACGGACTGGCTCTAAGGCTACCATCATCTGGATGGTGGAACAGTTTGGACAGGCAATAATTCCTTTGTGGGCATCTAGCGCATGCGCATTGACCTCGGGTACGACAAGTGGCACATCAGGATGCTGACGGAAATAAGAAGTGTTATCAACCACAACGGCTCCCGCCTTGACAGCATGAGGAGCATATTTAGCAGATGTCGATCCACCTGCTGAGAAAAGGGCAATATCGACACCCTCAAAGGCATGCTCTGTCGTTTCTTCAATCGTCACATCCTGCCCTTTGAATTGTAAGACCTTACCTGCTGAACGAGCAGAGGCTAAAAACCGAACCTTGTCAATCGGCAGGATTGACTCTTCCAACATCTGAATCATCTGTGCCCCAACGGCACCAGTTGCACCAACAACAGCTACTGTATATCCCATAACATACCTCTTTTTTCGAATTTTCTAAAAATTTTTATATGCTTGCTATTATACACTTTTTTTCAGCAAATGAAAAGAGATTCAGACAAAAAAGCTTCAGAAATAATAGCAAAAAAGACCAAGATGTTTCTTGGTCTAAGGGCACTTTCGTGTGATAAGCAGGTTCACACAACTTATCAAGATCCGCTCCTGCGTTTTGACCTCCCTAGCGTGAAAGTGGCTACTGCCACATTCGGCTCATCGCATAGTCCTATTATAGCATATTTCCCCAGTGATGCAAGCTATACCTTCCGGCTTACGATTCACATTGGGCGCAAGATCTACTCTCTTACCTCTAAACCGATACTATACTTCTAAGGCACACACTCAAAAAATAGAATCTTGATCGCTAACTCCCCTCTAACTTCGTCAGATTTCTCTTTTTATGGCTTCTTTTCCTCTCGGGGGCGGATCACCACCTCCACCCTATCTCCTGCTTCTTTCCCAATTTTCTGGCGGATCTTCTTCGGAATCCCGATAAGATAGCAAATAGCACCATCTTCGTCCTTGACACCCATGTTTACTATTGACCCGTCGTAGAGCTCGCCATCAAATAGAGCTTGAACCTTGAGACGCCCCCTGCCAAATTCCTTTCGAAGATTGTAGGGAAATATGATATAGGCTCCCCCCTTGTCTAAGACAGGGTGAATCTCGGCTTGAAATCTATATTCTTTGTTCATTCTTTTCTTATACTCCTCTATAAGGGGACCTCTAAAAACTTCCTAAATTTCCCCAAAATGAGATAATAGAATAAAAAGTAATGAGGAGAGCTGTCATGCATTTATTCACAGACGATGAAAAAATCTTGTCAAAACTATCAGAGAAAGGCAATCCCTTAGAACGTTTGGATGCCGTTATGGATTGGAATATCTTTC
>NZ_MSJL01000051.1 GCF_001921825.1 Streptococcus acidominimus | reverse complement strand
TCTAGGAATAGACTGTGGGAGGTGGGAGATAAAACGAGCAGTGCTCGTGTCAAACAGTCTAGGAATAGACTGTGGGAGGTGGGAGATAAAACGAGCAGTGCTCGTGTCAAACAGTCTAGGAATAGACTGTGGGAGGTGGGAGATAAAACGAGCAGTGCTCGTGTCAAACAGTCTAGGAATAGACGGTTGAAGGTTGGAAATAAAACGAGTGAAACTCGTGTCTAACGCCCTTGTATCTTGTATAATTGAACTTGAGCTACAACTCACTGACAGAGCGTAGTCAAAAAGTTGAGTAAACTTAGAAAACATCACAGTAGGCATCTGATTGTCGCTAACACGCCAATCTAGTTGCCTTTGTGGGGGTCTCACTACGAAGCGAACCGCTTCTGTTCGGCCGCCTATTTTGTCTAGGAGTTGCTTCCACAGTCTAGGAATAGACTGTGGAAGGTTGGAGATAAAACGAGTGAAACTCGTGTCGAACGCTCTCGTATCTTGGGTAATTGAACACGCCCTAAACTCTGTGCGAAAAAGATAAATCTTCCTAGAGTCTAATGACTCTTCGTCAGATTTCCTATTTTCGCTTTGAGTTTTTTACGGGCTTTGTATCTTGAAATTGAACTCGGACTAAAAGCTCAGAAAATAGATAAACATTCCTAGAAGCTACGCTTCTTCGTCATGTTTCCTAATTTTCGGTCGCTTTTTTGACGTCCTCGTATCTTAAGTTATACCATTGAGAAAAGTTACACTTTTCTTATCTGTCACTTGTCTAGTTATCAACTAGACAACTACCTGCGACTTTTAACGAAAACTTCGTTTTCTTCATTTCCCACCTCCAACAGTCTCTCCCCAGACTGTTGGAGCTAGTACTAAAAATAAACTAAACGGCTATAACATCTCAGCGCAGTGGTTGATTGGCAGATTTGTTCGTGTTTCTCACTCCAAATCTGACCAAATCAACTGTGCGGGGGTGGGAAGACGAACTCTTTTTCGACCAGTCGAGTTCTTTCCCCTCCCATTTTTTATGAATTTATCGAGGTAATGCTTGTTTTTTGTCGTTTGTATTGATATAATGTTATAAGGAGGTTTTTAGAATTCTCTCAAAAATTGCACGGGCGCTTTTTTCTTGTTGAGAAATGTAAGCGCTAACTTTTTATAAATCTTAAGGAGACTTTATATGAAGCATTTATTCGATACACATCGAAAATATTCTATTCGTAAGTTTGCAGTAGGGACTTTCTCTGTGCTAATTGGATCAGTTATGTTTGGTATCAATCCTGTGTCAGCTCAGACGCCAGATGAGAATACTGTACTATCAGAAACCATTCTCCCACCTGCTTCTGAGTTAGAGGAAGAAAAGCAGGGTTCAGAGGAATCTACGGTGGATTCGCCTGCTCAAAATAGTGATTTAAAAGAGACAGCAGTAGGACATACCGTAGATGACCAGGATTCTAGCCATACAGAAACTATTCTTCCTTCTGTTGCTGATGCGGGGGAAGAAAGGCAGAGTTCAGAAGAGTCTGTGATGAGTTCGCCTGCTCAAAATAGTGATTTAAAAGAGACAGCAGTAGGACATACCGTAGATGACCAGGATTCTAGCCATACAGAAACTATTCTTCCTTCTATTTCTGATGCGGGGGAAGAAAGGCAGAGTTCAGAAGAGTCTGTGGCGAGTTCGCCTGCCCAAAATAGCGATTTAAAAGAAACAGAAGCAGCAGGTACCTTAGACGCTCAGGATCGTAGCAGTAGCGACAATGAGAGTCAGGAAACAAATGAAATATCTGAGCGGACAGCCTCTCAAATTGGAGCAATTCGCGATGTAGTAGTCAATAGTGACAATCAACATATCTTTGATATTACTTATGAGACGGGTCACAAAGGTCAGGTTTCCTTTTATGGTGACCATGTAGTGAGATACCATGTAGTGCCTGAAAATGATGAATTTTTAGAAATCCCAACTCCGTCTCGTCCAGACCGTCCAGCAGAAATATTGGTGAAGAAGTTGGCGGATTATGCGACGAATGCTACTCCGACTTTAAACACAGATGAAAGAGCTTATATAGTCGAAAATGAAAGCGTTTCCGTATTTTTAGATAAATTCAAGAGTACCTTAAAGATTGTTGATAAGCGGACTGGAAAGACCGTAGTGGAAGAAGTAGCGCCTTTGGAGTTGAAAAATGCCTCTGCTAAGCAGGTATTAAAGGCAGGTGATAGGACACAATATTTCGGAGGTGGTACGCAGAATGGTCGCTTTACGCATAAGGGAGAGGCCATTCAAATAGTGAATACAAATAACTGGGTTGATGGCGGTGTTGCCTCTCCAAATCCATTTTATTGGACAACAGATGGATATGGAGTGCTTCGCCATACCTTTAAACCGGGAATCTATGACTTTGAGCGGACAGATAGTAATAAGGTCATTACGACGCACCAGGATAGCCATTTCGATGCTTTCTATTTTGTAAGCTCTACTCCTACAAATATTCTCAAAGATTATTACGAATTGACTGGAAAGCCTGTGGTCCTGCCAATCTTTGCCTTGTATGAGGGACATCTCAATGCCTATAATCGTGATACATGGGTAGAAGTACCGGAAGGGACTTATGGAGCTGTTTACTTTGAAGAGAAAGGGAAATGGTATAAAGAGTTTCAACCGAGCCAGTTAGGGAATCGTCAGGGATTGAAAGAAACCTTGAATGGTCAGCCGACAGATGAAAATTATCCATTTACAGCAAGTGCCGTAGTTGATCGCTATGAAAAGCATGATATGCCACTCGGCTGGATGTTGGTCAATGACGGCTATGGAGCAGGCTATGGTCAGACAGATAGCTTGGAGGGAAATATCCAAAACCTGAGAGAATTTAGTGAATATGCTCTTAAAAAAGGAGTTAAGACAGGGCTTTGGACACAGTCTGATTTGCACCCTAAAGAGGGGCTTGAACCACTACTTCAGCGTGATTTGCCAAATGAAGTTGAAAAAGGTCTGGTTCGTGTCTTAAAGACAGATGTTGCTTGGGTTGGAGCAGGTTATTCCTTTGGTCTGAATGGGTTGACAGATGCTGCGAAGATCATGACAGAAAAAGGTCAAAATGCTCGTCCGTTTATCATTACCTTAGATGGTTGGGGAGGAACACAACGCTACGGTGGTATTTGGACAGGTGATCAGACGGGTGGTCAGTGGGAGTATATCCGTTTCCATATTCCGACTTATATCGGTACAGGACTATCTGGTAATCCAAACATTAGCTCGGATATGGATGGTATTTTTGGCGGTGCGAATAAGGTCATCAATATCCGTGATTTTCAATGGAAGACCTTTACTCCGATGCAACTGAATATGGACGGTTGGGGTAGCAATCCAAAGACGCCGTTTGCCTTTGATACGACGACATCAGATATCAATCGCTCTTATCTAAAGCTAAAATCTGCTATGATACCGTATAGTTATAGTATTGGACATGAGGCGGCAGATGGAAAGCCGATCATTCGTGCCATGTTCCTTGAGTTTCCAAATGAGGAAATCAACTATACTGAACAGGTGAAATATCAATTTATGTATGGCGAGAATTTCTTGATTGCTCCTGTTTACCAAAATGTCCAAGGTGATGCGAACGGTAATGATGTCCGAAATGGTATCTATCTGCCCAAAGATGCAGAATGGATTGACTACTTTACAGGTAAAATATACCAAGGTGGTCAAATGTTAAATAATTTTGACACACCAATCTGGAAATTGCCAATCTTTGTAAAAAATGGTGCTATTGTGCCGATGACTAAGGCACATAACAACTACACAGAGATTGACCATACGCTACGTCAAGTGGATTTTTATCCTTATGGAGAGACGAATTTCACTCTCGTAGAAGATGATGGTGTCAGCCAAGACTACCTCAATGATAAGGTTGCAAAAACACGCTTAACGAGCAGGCTTGACGGGACAACTGCTACCTTGACAATGGAAAAAACGATTAGTGCCTACGATCATTTTGAAAGGAATAAAGTTAGCCAATTCAATATCAATGTGTCTGAAAAGCCCTTAGCTGTCAAACTCTTGGTGAATGATGTTGAGACGGCTTTAACAGAGGTAAACACGCTTGAAGACTTTGAAGCGGGAACGAATGTTTACTATTATGATGCGAGTCCAAATCTTAATAAGTTTTCAACAGAAGGTGGAGCTTATTATGGACAAACAATCACAAAGAACCCTGTGGTACGTGTAAAATCTGCTCGTCTTGACGTGACACAAAATAAGGTGCAAGTCAAAGTAGAAGGATTTGTGTCAAATAATCGTGATGCTCGTCCAACCGAGCAAGTGGGTACGGCAGCACCAGTACTAAGCAATACTCCTGAGACCAATACTCCGACAGAAATTACGCTCAACTGGACACCGGTTGAGGGAGCACAGAGCTATGATATAAAAGTGGATGGTATTGTATATACGAATATCTCTGGTACAAGTTATACCAATACTGATTTGCCTTATGCTTCTGAGCACCACTATAAGGTGCGTGCAGTACTTGCAGATGGTCTAACAGCCTGGTCAAATGAAGTTATCAGTAGAACCAAGGATAATCCGCTACGCTTAGCGATTAAAGGTGTGACTATTACAGCGGCTCACGAGGCACAAGCTGGTACACCAGTATCCAAACTGGTAGATATGGACGAAAGTTCCCAATACCACTCGAGCTGGGATCAATCTGCACTGCCAGAAACCTTGACGCTTGACCTAAATGGAGCTTACCAGATTGATAAATTGCTTTATGTTCCACGTAAAGATGGCGGGACAAATGGAATGATCCAAGAATTTACACTCACTTATAGTGTGGATGGTATCCATTGGTCACGCTTGCCTGAGTCAGTGCGTTGGGATGTAAATGGAGTGGATAAAGAACTCTCCTTGCCTGATGGTCTGGAAGCTCGCTGGATACGCCTCAATATCTCATCAGCTGTTGGAAACTTTGTCTCTGGCCAAGAACTCTATGTTTTTAAAAAGGATAATACCTCAAAAAGGACAGTTGGAGATGTGACAGGAGATGGGGATATTGATAGTAACGATATTACCTCCTTGCTAAACTACGCAGGTCTCCGTCGCACGATTGACAATGACTTTGAAGGCTATGTAGAAGTTGCTGACTTGAATAAGAATGATGTTATTGATGCCTATGATATCTACTATGCAACGGGACAAATTGGAGATGGTGCGAATAAGCCAGCTCAGAGAGCAAGCGGTAGCCTGACATGGCATACAGATAAAACCAGCGTTCAAGCAAATGAAGAAGTCGTTTTGACCTTGATTGGTCATCAGTTACAAAATGTAGAGGCAATCAATGCCAACTTACCGATTGATCTGACCAAGTATGAGGTAGTGGGAGATACGATCACTGTACATCCGGACTTGGCAACGATGCGGAACTTCTCTCGTGTACGGACACATGGTGATCGTAGCAAAGAAGCTTTTGTCATTCTTGCAAACGAAAAAGCTGCTCCAACGATTTCTGGTGACCGTGAAATTGCGACGATTCGCTTGCGTGCCTTGGTAGATGATAATCCGGCATTTGTCTTTGAAAATCCGATGCTTGTTGGAAGTGACTTTGTACCAGTCCTAGCAGATAGTGCATCAGAAGAGCAGAGTGTCAATCAGGTACCAGCAGAGCGTATTCATGTGGTAGGAGATGAGAGCGTTTATCAGCCAAGCTATGGTCTTGAAAACTTGATTGATGGATCCTCTGATACTCTTACCGAGTTGAAATGGGATTGGGAGCCAAATTATGTCAACGGTAAGCTACCAGATAAGGTAAGGCTGCCACAAGAGATGACCTTTACATTTGATGATTCTGTTCCGACCTACCTCCATTCTATGGAGATTGTAAAGAGAACTCCAGGTAATGGAACAGTGACCAAGTATAAGATAGAAGCCTACAATGGTCGAGATAAGGTATATGAGTCGGGAGAAGTGGAAGTTCCATTTGCTCAAGCGATCGCAAAACATGACTTTGATAAGGTTCGTCTCGTGGATAAGGTCATCTTGACAGTATTGGAAGCAAGAACGAGCGAATCAACAGTCAACAATAAGATGATGACCTTGAAAGAAGTCCGTTTCTTTGAAAAACCAGACGCTGTAACGGCTAATAAAGTGCCAACTGCAGATATTCGTGTAACCGGAAATGATGACATTTACCAAGCAGGTGCAGGAGTTGATAAACTAAATGATGATAATACGGACAGTCTGACAGAATTGAAGTGGGATTATGCACCCAATCATGTAGACGGTAAGTTACCAGACCATGTGAGTTTACCACAAGAGATTAGCTTTGCCGTAGTCCGTGATACTCCAACTTATCTGACCGGTCTTTCAATAACGAAGAGAACTCCTGGAAATGGAACAGTGACCAAATACAAAGTAGCTGTCTATGACGGGGAGCAAAAGGTCTATGAATCTGATGCGGTAGACATTCCATTTGAGCAGGCAGTAGAAAATCATTCCTTTGGAAGAGTTCTAAAAGCAGATCGTATCGTTCTAACGGTACTTGAGGCCCGTACAAATCCAAATACTATCAACAACAAGATGATGACCTTGAAGGAAGTTGCCTTATATGAATTGGATCCAGAGTTGATTCCGTATGAGTACAAACAGCCACAGGCAATCCCAGATGTTAGTGTAACCGAAGAGGCGATTGCATTTGATATTGTCTATCAAGCAGATGATAGTCTGGAAAGAGGGCAAGAAGTTGTTGCAAGAGAAGGTATTGACGGAAGAATCCGGAAAATCACAGAAAACGGTGTAGAACGTACGGAAACAATCGCTGAGAAAGTGGACAAACTTATTAAGGTAGGGACTAAGCCGACAGTTGTGACCACTATTCAACCATTTACTAAGCATTACCTTGCTGATGAGACCAAAGCGTTTGGTGATGATGTGGAAGTGATGGGTGAGAATGGTCAGACAACGATCAATACGACCTATACTGTCGATCCACAGACCGGTCAAGTAACAGAGCACGAGGCTACTCCAGTTGTGGTGCTTCCTAAAGACTGGATTGTGGTAAAAGGCGTTAAGACTAAAACAGAGACTGTTTCGATCGAATCGGGGACTGAAGAGCGAGAAGACGCAACACTTCCAATAGGTGAGAAGCGAATCGTCCAAGTAGGTAAGCCTGGTGAGAAAGTTGTTACGACTACGTATAAACTTAATTTTGATACGGGTAAAGTAGAAGTTATCGAAAAAGAGCAGATTTCAAAACAACCTATTCAGCAGATTGTTGCTCGTGGTACTAAAAAAATCTCGTCAGAAGAGACCCTTCCGTTGAATCCGTCAACTCCGACTAATAAGGGAGATTTGAAGGATGAAACCTCTCAAGCTGATGAGATAATCGGCTTGCTTCATCAGGATACGCAACTCAAGGTCATTGGCAAACGTTCAAGCTTTAATGCTGCTGTTAAACTGGTGGTGACTCCCTTGAACTCTACTGCTTCTGCGCTTATTGGGCAAGACTATGATTTGTATGATATTTCCCTCTATAATGAAAAAGGAGAAAAAGTACAGATTACAGGCGAGGTGACAGTGGTAGTGCCAAGTCGTGATAGAGTAAGGGCTGTCTACTATGTCTTAAAGGACATGAAAGAAAGTCTGCCATTTGTTCAGAGCGAGGACTTGAAGGAGACCATGTTTAAGGTGACGCATTTTAGTCAGTATGCTTTGGTTTACGAAAAGGACCCTCAAAAATCGCTTGTACAGACACCAAATGTTGAGTCAAAAGTCGAATCACTCAGCACCTTAAATAAGGAAATTCAAACAAAGGATACGAACAGTCCAGCTGTGACAAGCGAGAAAGTTTTACCAAGCACAGGTGCAGCAGAATCTCAACTCGCCTTGATCGGACTTAGCCTAGCTGTACTGGGCTTGGCTGGCATAAAAGCTCGTAAAGAATAGGCATAGAAAAAGGCTCGGTCTTTAAGGTAGGATGTTTCCTTGGGACGATGAGCAGTTGTACAACTGTGGTGAATGCTCTCTGTCTAGATTCTGCTGATGAATTTGATGGTAACGTGCCAAGCGAGCTATCGAGAGGTAGCGGATGAAACGGTCTGGGCTAGTCTGACCCTAGAAATATAAAGTGTTAGCGCAAGGGATAGCGCAAACATGGTTTATGTGTGTACAGAGGTTGAAAGGCAAAAACTTGCTGACTGGAGGAGTTCATTCCACTCCTTGTATTCGAGAGGATAGAAGGGAGAATAGGTTTATACTCGTCAAAAATCAAAATCTGACGTCTTTAACTTGCCTTGCTGAGTAAAAAGCTCCAGAGGTGTGATATAATAAGGACATGGATAAAAATAGATTATTACTAATAGATGGCTCATCTGTTGCTTTCCGTGCATTCTTTGCACTCTACAACCAGATTGATCGCTTTAAAAGCCCGACCGGTCTCCACACCAATGCTATTTACGGCTTCCACCTCATGCTTGATCACATGATGAAGCGGATTCAGCCCACCCACGTGCTGGTAGCTTTTGATGCAGGTAAGACCACCTTCCGCACCGAGATGTATGCGGACTATAAGGCAGGACGCGCCAAGACACCAGATGAATTTCGAGAACAATTTCCTTTCATCCGCCAGATGCTAGAAGCCATGGGCATTCGCCACTATGATTTGGAACGCTATGAGGCAGACGATATTATTGGAACATTGGATAAAATGGCAGAGCGGACAGAGTTGCCTTTCGCTGTGACCATTGTCAGTGGTGATAAGGACTTGATCCAACTGACAGATGAAAATACTATCGTTGAAATATCCAAAAAAGGGGTCGCGGAATTTGAAGAATTTACCCCCGCCTACCTCATGGAAAAAATGGGGATTACCCCCACCCAGTTTATCGATCTAAAAGCCCTGATGGGAGATAAGTCCGATAATATTCCGGGAGTGACCAAAATCGGTGAGAAAACAGGGCTCAAGCTCTTGAGCGAGTATGGATCGCTCAATGGTATTTACGAGAATATTGACAGCATGAAGCAGTCCAAGATGAAAGAAAATCTGATTCAGGATAAGGAGCAGGCCTATCTATCTCAGACGCTAGCTACAATCAATACCCAAGCACCGATCACGATCGGCTTAGACGATATTGTCTACCGAGGACCAGATGTCGAGCAACTCGCACGTTTCTATGAGGATATGGGCTTTAAACTCCTCCGCTCCCAACTAGGGAGTGAGGCGATAGCTACGACGGCTAACCAGCAGGCCTTTGTAAGGGTTGAGACAGTTGAAGCCAACATGCTTCATAAAGAACAGTTTTTCCATTTTGAAATCTTTGGTGACAACTACCACAAGGAACCGATTATCGGTCTAGTCTGGGGGGATGAAGAGACCATCTATGTGGGCGGAGAAGAGCTACTCTCCCAAGAAATCCTGCGGGAGTTTCTGACAGAGATAGCCATTAAGACCTACGATTTCAAACGCAGCAAGGTTCTGCTGTCCCATTATGGGATTGAGCTGGGACTGGCAGCCTTTGATAGTCGCTTGGCTAAATATCTCTTAAATACCGTTGAAGACAATGAGATTGCAACCATTGCTATGCTCTATGGTCAGCACAACTTAGCCGCTGATGAAGTGGTCTACGGTAGGGGAGCAAAACGCGCGCTACCTGACCAAGAAAGCCTCGATCAACACTTGGCTAATAAACTGGCAGTGTTGGTTGAGACTGAGTCGACTATGCGAACCAAGCTAGCTGAAAACCAGCAGTCAGATCTACTCTTTGATATGGAACTACCGCTTGCCAATGTCCTTGCCAAAATGGAAATGGCGGGGATTAAGGTCGAAGCTGAAACGCTCAAAGCTATGCAGGCTGAAAATGATGTCTTGATTGACCAGTTAACTCAGGATATTTATCAATTAGCTGGTGAAGAGTTTAACATCAATTCTCCTAAGCAGTTAGGGAACATCCTCTTTGAGAAAATGGGCTTGCCGCTTGAATTTACCAAAAAGACTAAGACAGGCTATTCAACAGCTGTTGATGTCCTAGAAAGGCTGGCACCCATAGCGCCAATTGTGTCGAAAATTCTTGAATACCGCCAGATTACCAAATTGCAGTCGACTTATGTGGTTGGCCTTCAGGAGTCCATTATGGAGGATGGGAAGATTCGTACCCGCTATGTCCAAGATTTGACCCAGACAGGTCGCCTCTCCAGCACCGACCCCAACTTGCAAAATATCCCTGTACGTCTGGAGCAAGGACGCTTGATCCGTAAGGCCTTTGTCCCAGAATGGGAAGATAGTGTCCTGCTTAGCTCGGACTATTCGCAGATTGAATTGCGGATCTTGGCGCACATTTCGCAGGATGAACATTTGATTGAAGCCTTTCGTCTGGGAGCCGACATCCATACCTCGACTGCCATGCGGGTCTTTGGGATTGAAAAGCCAGAAGATGTAACCGCCAATGACCGCCGCAATGCAAAGGCTGTCAACTTCGGCGTGGTTTACGGGATTTCAGACTTCGGCTTGTCCAACAATTTGGGCATTAGTCGAAAAGAAGCGAAAGCCTATATTGCGACCTATTTTGACCGCTTCCCCGGGATCAAGAATTATATGGAAAGAATTGTCCGTGAAGCGCGTGACAAGGGCTATGTGGAGACTATTTACCACCGCCGCAGGGAGATTCCAGACATCAATTCCCGCAATTTCAACGTTCGAAATTTTGCCGAACGAACGGCTATCAACTCTCCGATTCAAGGGTCGGCAGCTGATGTGCTCAAGGTGGCAATGATTAACCTAGATAAGGCTATGATGGAGGCTGGCTTGCGTACACGGATGCTCTTGCAGGTGCATGATGAAATTGTACTTGAAGTGCCAAATGATGAGTTAGACACGATTCGTTCCATGGTTAAGGAAGTCATGGAAGCAGCCATCACCCTCTCCGTTCCATTGATTGCTGATGAAAATGCAGGAAAGACTTGGTATGAGGCCAAGTAGAAAGGCTAGTAAAAAGATGAAAAAGAAAGTTTTATACCTAGGAATAGCAAGTCTACTCTGCTTATCGGCTTGCGCGACCAAGGAAAATTCTGTGACAGAACCCTCCTCAACAGAGGCAAGCGTAGCGCTAGGTGCTTCTTTAGTGACAGGAACCATTGATTTTCAGAAACTTGCGGAGGCACAGCCTCTTGCTATCAGGGCAGCTAAAGAAGAAAAAATTTATTCTGCTAAAAATGGTGTCGCGAAAACCCAAGGATTGGGAGATAGCGCAGAAGAAGTAGAGTCGTATCGGCTCTATCAAGTACCAGAAAGCTGGCAGCTCCAACAAGTGAGGGGAAGCCAGCCCACGGATTATACCTATATAGCTTCTGAAGATGGCATGACATTTGGTGTGCAACTGTATACCCTAGATGCCTATCAAACTTCCCCTCTATCAGGCGGACAAGTAATGACAAAGGATGAATTGACGCAGTTCTTGAAAGGTGATGGTCAGAACTTTAGTCAAGAGACCACCATCTCGATCAAGGATCAGGAATGGCAAGTTGGCTATGAGGAAAAGGGTGAGAACAACGCTGCCAAAATTACCTTTTATCGCTTAGAAAATACAGGGAATTATGATGATTCCCTTATCGTGGGGGCGGTCATCTACCCTCTTTCTGCGGACAACCCAGATCACGAAAGAGCAGTGTCAGCCACCGTTTCTCAACTCAAGACCATCTTGTATCAAGTAGCCTATACACGACCGACTGTGGTGGAAGCACCTTAACAAAAGGAATTTTGGAAAAGGTTACCATGTTCTAATTTGAACGATTTGATAGGTCACCTAGAAATAAGGGAGGGACAATTGTGATTTTGCAATCACGGTTGTCCTCTTTTTTTGAAGGTTCTATCCTCCCTGATGTGGTGTCCCTATTATATAGTTATTTATACTCGTCAAAAATCAAAATCTGGAACTGGTTAAAGCTGATACTCTATAAAAATCAACATCTGACTAGGCAATGAAATCGCAGGTAGAACTGAAGTTCAGCAAGATGAGTTAACGACGTCAGATGTTGATTTTTGACGAGTATGAAACAGTTATGTCCCAAAGAGGGGCACACTTGACACGGGTTACACTCGTTTTATTTCCAACCTTCAACAGTCTATTCCTAGACTGTTGAAGCAGGTAGAACTCTGTTCTTTCTTGTTTTAAGGAAACAGGCTAAAAATCTCCACTGGAGCTTTTTACTCAGCAAGATGAGTTAACGACGTCAGATGTTGATTTTTAACGAGTATGGGTAGATTTCTGTAAAAACATGGTATAATAAAGGAAAAGACACGAGGAGGATAGGAGATGTTAGAAACTCGTTTAGCATGGGATGAATACTTTGCAGCACAAGCCCTTTTGATTGCCAATCGTGCGACTTGTAAACGGGCAAAGGTGGGCGCAGTTCTTGTAAAGGACAATAAGGTTGTGGCAACAGGTTATAACGGTTCTGTTTCAGGGACTGAACATTGCTTGGATCAGGAATGTCTGGTGGTGGATGGTCATTGTGTGCGCACCCTGCATGCAGAAGTCAACGCGATTTTACAAGGAGCAGAGCGGGGGATTCCTAAAGGCTTTACAGCCTACGTCACCCATTTTCCCTGCCTCAATTGCTCCAAACAGCTGCTCCAAGTGGGCTGCACGCGCGTGGTCTATATCAACGAATATCGGATAGATGACTATGCAACCTACCTCTACCAAGAAAAACAGTGTGAACTCGTTTATCTGCCGATTGAAAAGGTGAGAGAAGCGATTGCCCAGACGGATTGGATCTAATATTGAATAGAAGCTAGGCTCAAGTTCAATTACAAGATGTGAAGCCGTTAAAAAACCGACTGAAAAATAGGAAATACGACGCAGAAGTCTTTGCTTCTAGGAGTATTTATCTTTTTTCCGAGGTTTTAGGCTGAACTCAATTACAAGATACAAGGGCGTTTGACACGAGTTGCACTCTTTCTATTTCTAACCTTCCCCAGCCTATTCCTAGACTGTTTGACACGAGCACTGCTCGTTTTATCTCCCACCTCCCACAGTCTATTCCTAGACTGTGGGAGCGAGCAAGGCAAAAATAGGAGTTTTGACGAGTGAAAAGCTCCAGTGGAGGTTTTCAGCCTATTCCCTAAAGAACTATCATCAGCTAAAACTGAAACAGTTATCGCTCTTCTTTGCACAGCTCGTAGCCCGAGTTCAATTATACAAGACGAGTTAACGAAGTAATAAAAATATAAACTAAATGACTATAAAAAGAGTGAAGTTGTCGCGCTGGTGGCGTGGGATCTAATAGCTTGCTTTCATTCGTCTTTTAGGTTCCCACTTTCAACTGGCTTTTCCACTCCTTTCTTAGCTAGGAGAGGTCAATAAATTATATTTATTATAGGCTGTCGGTTTCCTCGAGCTCTTCTCAACAGCGTCAGAAAAGAGAGGCAGGTTATTTCCCTATCCCTCTAAGGCTTTCAGCCGATTGAGTTTTTTCAGGATAGGGAGTATAATAAGGTTATTGTTTTAGAATATATATTGTCGTGTAATGGAGACAAGGAGGGCTTCTATGTTAGAAGTATCAGGACTAAAGAAATCTTTTGGGGATAAGGCTGTTTTACATGGAATTGATTTTCGGGCAGACCAGGGGCGGATTATCGGTCTAGTCGGAAAAAATGGTGCAGGAAAAACAACCATTTTCCATAGCATTTTGAATTTCTTAGATTATGAGGGCGAGATTCGGCTAGATGGAGAAGCTATCTCCCAAGCAAGCTATGAGAAGATTGGTTATCTGCCAGAAGAACGCAGCTTGATGCCAAAATTAACCGTGTACAATCAAGTTCGTTACTTAGCTAGTTTGAAAGGCTTATCAAGCTCTTATATCAAGGAGCAATTGCCGCTGTGGATGGCTAAGTTGCAGGTTAAGGGGAATCCGACAGATAAAATCAAAAGTTTATCCAAGGGAAATCAACAGAAAGTTCAATTGATCATTACCCTGATGCACCAGCCAGATTTGATTATTCTGGATGAGCCTTTTAGCGGTCTGGATCCTGTGAATACCGAACTACTCAAGCAGGTGATCCTTGAAGAAAAAGAGCGCGGTGCAACCATTATTTTTTCTGACCATGTCATGACCAATGTGGAAGAACTCTGCGATGATATTCTGATGATCCGGGACGGTAAAGTGGTTGTCTCAGGGAGCATTGAGGATGTCCGTAATAGCTATGGTAAGACGCGTATTTTTGTCGCTAGTCAAAAATCAAAGGAAGAATTAGAGGCTCTGCCTCATGTGGTCAAGGTCAGTCGCACCAAGCAAGGTACCTGGCGCTTGGTTCTAGATGATGAAGCAGCAGGTCCTGACTTATTTGACACCCTTACTCAGGGACAATACGTGTCAACCTTTGACCAGCAAGCCCCAACGATTGATGAAATCTTCAAGTTAGAATCAGGAGTAGCCCTATGAAACAAATATACATTGTCATGAAAGAAACCTATTTTCGTCATGTGTGAACTGCTCCCTGTCAAGTAGACAGTCAAATAATAAAAGATATTAAGCAACCTGATTCCTGAATTCCCAAGGGGTCAGGTTGTTTAATTTAGTTTGATAACGTTGTGTATTGTAAAACTGGATATAGCTTTCCACATCTGCGACTAGCTCCTCATAGGTCTTGTATTTCTTGAGATGATAAGACTCTGTCTTGAAATGCCCAAAGAAACTTTCAATTGGTGCATTGTCGATACATTTCCCAACTCGTGACATGGATAGAGTGATGCCAGCCTGTGTTGTAAAAT